>JAZSCD010000064.1:0-2016 GCA_045602745.1 Clostridia bacterium
TGAACGAAGAAAATAATGAATTAGATGAGAATCTAAGTAATATTATAATTTTAAATGATGAGAATGGAAATGAGGTACAATTTGAATTTTTAGATTTAATAGAATACGAAGAAGAAGAATATGTTGTATTGCTACCAGAAGAAGAGGATGAATCAGGAGAAGTAGTAATATTAAAAGTAGAAGATACAGATTCAGATGAAGAAGAATCTTATGTAAGTGTAGATGATGAAGAAACATTAAATACAGTATTTGAAATATTTAAAGAAAAATTTAAAGATGAATTTAATTTTATAGATGAAGAGTAATTTAGAAAATTAAAATAACTAAAATATTAAATTTTTAATATAGGAGCACTAGATGCTCCTATATTTTTTGAAAAATCAAAATATCTGCTAAACATATGAAGTTGTAAAAAATATTGAAAAAAGCTTGACACTACTATTAAATCTATTGTATAATATGATTTGCGTGTAGATTTGCGATGAAGCGAAATGTGGCTACATTCTTACGGACGTAAGAAATGGAGGGAACTTTCGTGGAGTATGTCTTGGCTAAGACCGGGCGGATAAGTTTAAGAAAGCACACTTGTCCTAAGGAACTACTATGTAACTTAGGCTAAAAAAATGTTTAAAAAAGAAACACCAGGGTGCGTTAAAAAACTTTTCCTAAAGGCAATAAAATTTAAGGAGGTATTTTAAAAAATGGCAACAACAGAGGAAAAGAAAACAGAAAAAGTAGCAAAAAAAGCTACAACAAAGAAAACTGAAACAAAATCAGTTAAAAAAGAAAAAACAGAGAAAGTTACTAAAATGACTGTTCAAAGTGAAAAAATCAGAATAAGACTAAAAGCTTATGACAATGTTGTTTTAGATCAGTCTGCTGAAAAAATAGTAGATACTGCTAAAAGAACAGGTGCAAAAGTTTCTGGACCTATTCCACTACCAACAAAAAAAGAAATAGTAACAATCTTACGTTCTCCACACAAACACAAAGATTCAAGAGAACAATTTGAAATGAGAACTCACAAAAGAGTTATAGACATTTTATATCCAACACAAACAACAATAGACAGCTTAATGAAATTAGACTTGCCAGCAGGTGTAGATGTAGAAATGAAATTATAATAAATTGTATAAATGTTGCGTACAACAAACCATGCTAGTGAAAAGAAAACAATCAAAAACGAGTAATGCTAGGAAGATGAGAAAATATTTTTGAAATTATACATAGGTATATTGAAAAAATATTTATGAAATCTGACAACGCAGGACGAAGTTTTTCATTGGTTTCGGAAGTTAGCCAATAGTAATTAGGAGGAAAGAGTAATGAAAAAAGCAATTTTAGGAAAAAAACTTGGAATGACACAAATATTTGATGAAACAGGAAAAGTTATTCCAGTTACAGCAATAGAAGCTGGACCATGTACAGTAGTACAAATAAAAACAGTAGATAGCGATGGTTACCAAGCTGTTAAATTAGGATTTGGAGAAGTTAAAGAAAGCAAATTAACAAAACCAAAAAAAGGTGAATTTAAAAAAGCAAATGTTACACCTAAAAAACATTTAAGAGAATTTAGATTAGAAGAAATCACTTGCAATGTAGGTGACGAAATAAAAGCTGATGTATTTGCTCAAGGAGAAAAAGTAGATATAACAGGAACAACAAAAGGTAAAGGATTCCAAGGTGTTATTAAACGTCACGGACAATCTAGAGGACCTATGGGACATGGTTCTATGTATCACAGAAGACCAGGTTCAATGGGATCTACATCAACACCAGGTAGAGTGTTTAAAGGTAAAAATCTTCCAGGACATATGGGAATGGAAACAGTTACAATACAAAACCTAGAAGTTGTAAGAGTAGATTTAGATAAAAATGTTATTTTAGTAAAAGGTAGCGTTCCAGGAAACAAAGGAGCAATACTAAAAATAAGAAATTCAGTTAAATCTAAATAATGTAAGTTAAATATATGAGAGGAGATAAAGAAAATGCCTAAAATAGATGTATACAATGTAG
>JAZSCD010000065.1:0-2532 GCA_045602745.1 Clostridia bacterium
ATGTAAATAAATAATGTAGGGGCGATTTTAATCGCCCGCATAATGATACATTATAAAAAATGGAGATACTGAGGCAAGGGAAAAGTTTATACAAGGAAATTTAAGATTAGTTTTATCAGTTGGACAGCGTTTTGGAGGAAGAGGAGAAAATTTAGATGATTTATTTCAAATAGGTTATGTTGGTTTAATAAAAGCAATAGATAATTTTGATCCAAACTTAAATGTACAATTTTCGACTTACTGGAGTTCCAATGATAATGTGTTAGGGAGAAAATACATATATAAAAGGTGAAACTATTGATAGAAGAGAAATCTGTTTTGATAGGTGGAGAAACATGTGATCCAGATGATAGATATTATCTAAATAATAAAAATATAAATGTTGGTATGCCAACCATTTCTGATAATGAGGTGTTGTATATTGCTATATTTTCTGTAGGAGCATATCAAGAGACAATTTCTGGAGTTGGAGGAGTTCATCATTGTATGATACCAGAAGGAGAAGAGATTATAATTAGTTGTGAAGGGGAAAAAGAATTAAAAGTAAACGGAGTACAGACAAAGGAAGAAATGTTAGACATATTAGGTTATAATGACAAAAGAATTTTAGATTTATTTAAGTAAAAGTATAAAAAATTCCTCTTTTGGAAATAATGTAAATAAATGACGTAGGGGCGACTAGTAGTCGCCCGTGCCTACGAAGGCGGGCGGACAGAGGCGTCCGCCCCTACAGAAAATTTGAAATTATTGTAGGGGTCAGGTTCCACCCTGACCCGATAAAAAAAATTACATTAAGTCCAAAGGAGGTTTTTTATTTTGATAAATAAGGTAGAGATTTGTGGTGTTAACACAAGTAAATTACCTATGCTATCAAATGAAGAAAAACAAGAACTTTTAATTAAAATAAAAAATGGAGATACTGAGGCAAGGGAAAAGTTTATACAAGGGAATTTAAGATTAGTTTTATCTGTTGTGCAGCGCTTTGGAGGAAGAGGAGAAAATCCAGATGATTTGTTTCAAATAGGATGTGTGGGATTAATAAAAGCAATAGATAATTTTGATCCAAGTTTAAATGTGCAGTTTTCGACTTACCGGAGTTCCAATGGTAATACGGAGAAATAAGAAGATATTTAAGAGATAACAATCCAATTAGAGTAAGCAGGTCAATGAGAGATTTAGCATATAAAGCACTTCAAATAAAAGAAAGACTTACAAATGAGACACAGAAAGAACCGACAATAGAGCAAATTGCAAAAGAATTAGGGGTAGAAAAAGAAGAAATAGTGGTATGCCTAGATGCGATTCAAGATCCACTATCACTTCAAGAACCTATATATAATGAAGGAAGTGAAAGTGTATATATAATGGATCAAATAAAAGATTCTAAAAATACGGATGAATTATGGGCAGAAAATATAACAGTAGCAGAGGCAATGAAAAAATTAAACAATAGAGAAAAAACAATAATAGCAAAAAGATTTTTTGATGGTAGAACGCAAATGGAAGTTGCAGAAGAAATAGGGATATCTCAAGCACAAGTATCTAGATTAGAAAAGAGTGCAATAGATAGAATAAAAAAATTGTATAAATAAAGAATAAGAGAGAAAACTGGAAAGAATTTAGACGGACTTTAAAATTTCCAATCCAAATGGAATTTTTAAAGTCCGTCTAAATTCTTTTCACTATTTTTTTAAATTTCTACTAAAATTATATCATCACCAATGCATTTGATTTTCTGCCAAGGAATTATAATATCATTATTTCCTGAAAAAACATTAAATAATTTAGTGTTTCCAGGAACAATAATAGATGTTATTAAACCACTATTTAAATCAGCTGTTACATCTTGAACATATCCAAGTCTTTTTCCGTCTGTTATATTAATAACTTCCTTATGTTTAAAATCTAATCCTTTTGTACTCATAAAATCTCCTAACATTTTAATCTAATAAAAGTATATTCACATAAGGATATGTAATATTACAAATTTATAATAGTAATCAAAAAATTAGGTATGGAATGAATAAAAAACAAAGATTTCGTAGCTTAGTTGATATAAATTAATGATAAAATTTCTTTATTCTACAAATACAGATAGATGTTTTATAATAATTGTAGGAGTTTTTGCAATTGGGAAAAAATAACTATAAAATTATGTTGACAATATTTTAAAAACATGGTATTATAAGAATGTACCAAGTAAATATGAAGACATATTTTATAGCATAAGAATATAAAATTAGTAATATTTTTAGGGATAAACAAAACAGAAAAACATCAAAAAATTGCTAATTTTTTTGTGCTCAAAATTTTTTAAAAAAATTTTAAAAAAAGTGTTGACAATTAAAAACTTGGGTAGTATAATAATGAACGTTCCGCAAGATGGAACCTAAAAAGTACATTGAAAAATAAACAATAAATTCCTTTAAGAAGAATACTTTGAAGTATTCGTACTCGATAAAGAAATTGGAGAAAACCAAGTAAAAAAACGCTAAGTGTAAAATGAGTTAAGAAACTCTTGAAAAAAGATAT
>JAZSCD010000066.1:0-15100 GCA_045602745.1 Clostridia bacterium
ATATTAGATAAAATAAAGAATTTGTTTAAGAAGAATTAATAAATTAGAGGTAGTATATGAAAATAAAAGAGTATATGAAAAAAGTGAAAAATTTAGAAGAAAGAAAATACGTTCCAGGAGAGGATTTTATAGAATTATTAGAAGAATATGAGAATGCAGGGTTAGACACAGATGGATTATTTACACTAACCAACCAACAAAAAGCTATTTTTGATAGATGGAAATCACAATTAGGAGATGATTCTTTAGATGGGACAGTTTTTACTGATAAAACTTTTTTAATGGAATTTTTAAAATCTATACCAGAAGAAGAACAATTTAATTATGTTAAAAATACAGCTAATTATGAAACTAATAGTTTAAATGGATATGACCCTAATTATGTAATTGTGACGAGACGAGCTGTTCCTTCTTTAGAAGCAAAACCTGAACAATTTTGGTCTACTGAACACAGAGAAGTTTTAATGGGATTAACTCAGGAAATTCCACATAAAAGTGCACAAAGGGAGCACTCTGTTATAATGGTATCAACATTAGGAAATGTACAGAAACATGGAACAGCAATGCATTGGGGTGGGTTTACAGATGGAGAGATAGTTACTTCTTCAAAACCATTTTCAGAAGATGAAATGTTATTTGTATATAAACCTATAAATGAATTATATTCTTTTTGTAGTTATATGCAGAGTGGTGGAATAAAAAATGAAGAAATTCTTAAAATATTAAGAGATGGAGCTATAGCAAGAACTCAAAAGATTAAATTAAGTGATATAGATAGCCTAAAAGAGGTAGAGGATAGTACTGGAATACCAAGAAAAGGTCAAACTATGGCTATAACACCTGACCAAGTAGAACAAAAAAGAAAAGAGGAGCAATCAAAAAACAGAGCAAATGAAGAAAGAATAAAAATGAGTAGTTTAAAATCAGATATAAGCAGTAGTAAAATTAGAGATAGTGAAGCAGTTCAATCACAAGAAGAAATTAAGGAAATAAAAAACAGAAGATCTTTATTATTTAGAGCAAAAGTGGGGTCTCTTACTCCAGAAGAACAAGAAAAATTAGATAGGTTAAATGCTAAATATGGAGAACCAGAAACAATTCAAAGTAAATCGAATGGACTCAAAAGAAGGAATGGAATAGGAAGATAAAAATGTTCGCCACTTCGGAACATCACACATGTGCTTGTCCAAAGACCAGATACAGGTTATGCAGTATTTGGGGATTTAATGGTAAAGCAAATGAGAATCGTAGAATAAATGTAGGGGCGATTTTAATCGCCGGCAAAAATATTTTGAAAAAGTTAATAATAAGGAACAAAACTTACTTGTCAGGTGATTATATATTACCTGGCGTTTTTATTACATTTATGTTACAATTATTGCTTTTGAAAAAATGCTATGTTATTATAAGCTTGAAAAATAAAAATGGAGAAAAAACAAATGATAAATGAAACAAAATTAGCTTATGCAGAAGTTTATGAAATTCTTGAATTATTAGAAGATGAATATAGACAAAGAGTACCTCAAAAAATAAGAGAGTTTTTTAAGGAAGAAAAAGATAAGAACTATGTTCCGATTATAAAAGCAGATACATCTTTGTTAGAACAAAATTTAAAAAGAGAAACTTTTTCAATTTTAACAATATTGGAATTAAATTATTGGTGTGATAGTGAGCAAGAAAAAGAAGAATTATTGAAAGAACTGAAAGAAAATGAAGAAGAATATAAAAAAGAGCTATATGAAAAATATAATCCGGATAACATATTTAAGAATAAAGAGATAAACGAGCAGAATCAAAATATTGCACTTATAGAATATAAGGAAAAAAGCTTTATTATAAAGATATTAGATAAAATAAAGAATTTATTTAAGAGGTAATTATGGAAGTAACAGAGAAAGATTTTAGTAGTGAGTTTTTAGAGAGATTTGGAAAAGAAGATTTTAAATTAATATTAAGTTTTTGTAATTCGTTTATTAGCACATTTCCTAACATTTTAACAAGGGAAGAATTATTAAATAGAATATTAAATTTAAAAAGTATAACTATGTCAGAAGATTTAGATAGTAGAGAGACTGGAATGACTGAAGGTTATCAACTTAGAGGCAAAATAATATGTAACATTAAAATGAATAAGAATTTTAAATATACACCGGATATGTATAAGGCTTCTTTATATCATGAATTAATGCATACAATATCTAAGAAAATACAACAAGATAAAGGATTGTATGGTGGTTTGTATTATGAAGGAATTGATGAGATAATGACAGAGTATTATACAGTTCAATTATTACAATATGAACGAATACAATTGGGTGGAAAAATTAGAATGTCTTCGGATATAAAGATGCAAGGAGAAGAATATATAACTTATAATGGAACGGGATATCCCAAAATTGCTCAATTAGGACAAATGTATCAAAGTATATTTGGAAAAGATATAGAAAATGGTTATTTTAAGGATTTTTTTAAATTTTATTTTGAATTTAATGAAAATAATAATACAATAGGAGATGATCCAATTTTTAAAGTAAGTAAAGAAATAGAAGAGGCTTTTCAAAAAGGAAATAAAGAATCTATTTACGAGTGTTATTCTACAGCATTACAAATTTTTAGAAATCAACTTATGTGCAGTAATGAAATGACTCTATATGATTATTTAAAATATAGTAATAGTATAAAAAAAACTTTACCAACATTAGAAGCATATAAAGAAAATATAAGTGGGAAAATTAATACAGATATACCATACATGTTTGAGAAACAATTACGAGAAATAGACGAAGAAGTTATTATGAAACAGTTAAGACCAGATTTAGTAGGAGAACAAACACAACCAGATAAAATCCTTCAAAAAAAACAATTCCTAGCTGTTATAAGTACATTAGGAGATAATATAGACGTATTAACAAGAGAAGATATTGAGGCAGTTAGTTATGGAGAAATGTCACAATATACTCACAGTAATTTGTCATGTCTAGTTATAAATGCAGGAACTAAAGATTTTATGACATTTGCATCAGAGGATGAGTTTAGAGGCAGTTCAATTTTTAAAGAATTGCCAGAGGATAGAGCACAAGACATTTTTGGAGATAATAGAAGTGCTCAGTATGCTACAGTGCCAACCCCAAGACATACATGGAGTATTATAAAAGATGAAAATGGATATATACCAGTTCAGGATAATCTCAATATGGAATATGTCCAATTAACAGGAGAAGTAGATTTAACAGGAAAAACTATTGAAAAAACTAAGGAATCATCTATACAAAGAAAAGGCCAAACTATGAATATAACATATGACCAAGCAGAACAAAAAGAGGAACAATCAAGAAAGAGAGCAAATGAAAAAAGAATAGAAATGAGTAGTTTGAAACCGGACATAAGTAGTAGTAAAATTAGAGTTGATGAAGTAGCTCAAACACAAGAAGAAATTAAAGAAAGAAAAAATAGAAGATCTTTATTATTTAGAGCAAAAGCTGGGATTCTTACTGCAGAAGAACAAGAAAAATTAGATAGGTTAAATGCTAAGTATGGAGAACCAGAAACAATTCAAAGTAAATCAAATGGACAAAAAAGAAATAATGGAATGGGAAGATAAAAAGACTTTGTCACAAAAAGTAAATTAATGTCATAATATATACTATCCTAATATAGTAGGAGGTGCTTATATTATGGAACCGCAAGTAGATATATACTTTAAACGAGAAAAAGACAAAAAAAGAAGATGTTGTATAGACTTAGTAATATATGTAGTATCAATATTATTAGCATTTGGAATAGGCTTAATAATTGGAGCATTAACAGGATTGGTAGCATTTTTAGGAACTGGAGCAATTGTTTTATTCTTAGTAACACTTTTAATACTGTTAATAATAAGAATTATAATGCTAATATGCTGTAGCAAAAAGAAAGATTGCTGTTAATTGTTAAATAAAAATCTCCCTTATGATTTTATTATAAGGGGATTTTTTTATTCAGAGTAATTTCTTGAAATTTTTGCTAATTTTATTAGAAATGTTGTAAAAACTAATAATTTAATATAGAATAAACTGTAGTAAAATATAAAAGGAGAAAGTATTATGGCTGAAATTTTAGATGGAAAGAAAATTGCTCAAAAAATTAAAGAAGAATTAAAAAAAGAAGTTTTAGAACTAAAAGAAAAAGGAATAAATCCAAAACTTGCTGTAATAATGGTAGGTAATGATTCAAGTTCTAAAATATATGTAAAGAATAAAAGTTTAGCTTGTGAAGAAATAGGAATAGAATATGAAGAATATTTATTACACGAAACAACCACTATGCAAGAGCTGTTAAATCTTATAGATAAATTGAATGAAGATAAAAGTGCTCATGGAATATTACTTCAAAGTCCAATACCAAAATCTTTAGATATAAATGAAGCGTTTAAAAGAATTGCTCCAGAAAAAGATGTTGATGGATTTAATCCATGCAATGTTGGAAAACTTTGTTTAGGACAAGATACTTTTATTTCTTGTACTCCATATGGAATTATAAAATTATTAGAAGAATATAATATAGATTTAGAAGGAAAAGATGCTGTTGTTGTTGGAAGAAGCAATATTGTAGGTAAACCAATGCTACAATGTTTATTAAATAAAAATGCAACAGTAACAGTTTGTCATTCTAAGACTTACAAGTTAGAAAGAGTAACAAGTAAAGCAGATATATTAGTAGTTGCAATAGGAAAAACCAAGTTTATAACAAAAGATATGGTAAAAGAAAATGCAATAGTAATAGATGTTGGAATTAATAGAGGCGAAGATGGGAAAATATGTGGAGATGTAGATTTTGAAGAAGTGTCAAAAGTTGCATCATATATAACTCCAGTTCCAGGAGGAATAGGACCAATGACTATTGCAATGCTTATGAGTAATATTGTAAAAGCTGCAAAGATGAAAGAAAAGGAATAATAAAATGAAAAAATTTTTATTTACAAATATGCTAAAAAGCCTAACACAAATGTTTAACACAACATTTTTAGGAATATACTTTTTAAAAATATCTGGAGGTAATATATCAGAAGTTGCACTATTTTATATAATATGGTATTTATTTCATCCAATATTTATGTATATAGTTTCTAAGAAGCTTAATAAAAATAATATTATTTCAATGTATAGAACAGGGATATTATTAGATTTAGTATGTTTTATAATCTTATTTTTAGCACAAGGAAATATAGTTAAATTTATATATCCATTTGCAATACTAATGGCGCTTAGGGAAGCTGTATATTGGATACCGCAAATGATGTTAGTATACAATGTTAACCAAGAAAATACATATAAAAAATATTTTTCATATACACATATAATAGAAAAAGCATGGGTTATTATTAGTACATTGATAACAGGATATTTAATAACAGAAAATTCATATGGAGCTGTATTTTTAACAATTATTGCATTAGGAGTAATTGTGTATATAACAACATTTAAATTAGATAAAGTAAAATACGAACAAAAAAGTTTAGAACTAGGTAAAATGAAAGAAATATTAAAAAATAAAGACGCAAAAAGAACATATGAAATATTTCTTTTTCATGGAATGAATTCTGCGGGTGTTTTAGTAGTGCTTATACAATTAGTTATTTTTTTGCAATTTAATTCGGAATTTAGTATAGGATATTTAAATGCAATATTTGCATTAATTGCTACTATAACATCAGTATTAGTAAATAAATATCTTAAACAAAAACATTATCAAAAAGCTTTTTTTGCTGCAGGAACTTTAATAGTACTAGCTATTATACCTATGGTTATAGATACTAATTTTAATTTCTTTGTAATATATAATATTGCATTAAATATAGGAGGACAAGTATTAGGAATATTATTAGCTATTAATAGATTTCAGGTTAATGAAAATGAGCAATTTAAAGGTCATCGATTAGAAAATATAATGGTTAGTGAAATATATTTAGCAATAGGAAGAGTTGCAGGATTTGTACTTTTATACATAACAGGAAAGATTGCATTTAATATATTATCTGTAAAAATATTAATTATGATATCATCTTTGTTTATAATATTAGAAATGTTTATGTTTAATAAACTCGAAAGATATAAGGGCGACGCATTAATGTAGGGGCAGGTCGTGTGCCTGCCCAAATAATACAAAATTTGCTTTGCAAATTTTGATGGGGGTAATTTAATAGAAGCGAGGTATAATTTATGAAAGACGCAAAGTATTGGATATGGTTTTCTAGAATAGAAAATCTAACCCCTAAAAAATTAATAGAATTATTAATAAAATTTGAAACACCAAAAAGTATATTTAATAAAACTAAAGAAGAATTGATTGCAAGTGGAGTAAAGGAAAAAGATGCCGATAAGATAACAGATACAAAATATAGATGTAATTTAGATAAATACTTGGAATATATGCAAAAAAACGATATAGAAATGCTTACAATTTACGATAAGGAATATCCAAAGAAATTAAAAGAAATTTATGATCCACCTGCTCTGTTATACATAAAAGGGAATAAAGAAATATTAAAAGAAAAAGCAATTGCTATGGTAGGATGTAGGCTTTGTACAGAATATGGAGAATTGGCAGCAAAAAATATAGCATATAACTTGTCTCTAAATAATATTAATATAATAAGTGGACTTGCAAAAGGAATAGATACATATTCTCATATTGGCTGTTTAAAAGGAAATGCAAAAACAATAGCAGTAGTAGGCTCAGGACTTGATAGAGTGTATCCAGAGGAAAACAGAAAATTATTTGATAAAATAATAAATGATGGAGGAGCTATAGTATCTGAATATGTTATAGGAACTAAGCCTTTAGTACAGAATTTCCCTAAGAGAAATCGTATTATAAGTGCACTTTCAGAAGGGGTAGTTGTAGTAGAAGCAAAGCAAAAAAGTGGAACACTAATTACAGCAGATTTTGCCTTAGAACAAGGAAGAGAATTATATGTTGTTCCAGGAAATATAAATAGTGTAAATTCTTATGGAACTAATGAATTAATAAAACAAGGAGCCAAGCTTTTAACAAATGTACAAGACATTTTGGAAGATTTACAATAAAAGTTTGAATTTTAAGGATAAATATAATATAATAATATATATTTTATTGGGAGGTAATGAAAATGCCTAAAAAACATTATGGAAAAAAAAATAAAAAAGAGAATAAATCAAAAGAAAATAATGTAAAAAATAAAAAAGTAAATACAAAAAGAAGAAAAATAATAAAAAGAGTTTTAATTACAATCTTATTAGTTATATTAATATTGGCAGGTATAGCTTTTGGAATTATATATGGAGTTGTAAAAGAAGCAAAATTAGGTGTTGCAGATATGGCATTAAAATATGAAAATTCTATTATACTTGATAATCAAGGAAATACTATAGCTGTACTTAGCGGAGATGAAAATAGAAGTTTTGTTAGTATATCTGAAATGGCAGAATATTTGCCTGTAGCATTTGTTTCTATAGAAGACGAAAGATTTTATGAGCATATGGGGGTAGATGTAAAAAGAACAATAGGTGCAACAGCAAAATATGCATTAAGCAAAATTGGAATAGGTTCATCTAATTATGGAGGAAGTACTATTACTCAACAAGTAATAAAAAACATAACAGAGGAAAAAGATAGAACATGGCAAAGAAAAGTAAAAGAAATTGCAAGAGCGTATTACATAGAACAAGATTTATCAAAAGATCAAATATTGGAATTATATTTAAATTTAATTTACATGGGAGGAAATACAAATATATATGGAGTTGAAGTAGCTTCAAACTATTATTTTTCTAAAAGTGCTAAAGATTTAGATTTAGCAGAATGTGCTTTCTTAGCAGGAATTAATAATACTCCAAATAGTTATGATCCTTTTATAGAAGATAATAGTAAAAATTTGGAAAAAATAAAAATAAGAACAAAAACAGTAATCAATAAAATGAATGAGTTAGGTAAAATAAAAACAAAAGAAGAATATAATGCTGCAATCGCAAAGGTAGATGGAGGACTTACATTTAACAAAGGAACAGTTTCTCAAAATATATATTCATATCATACAGATGCGGCCATAATGCAAATTGTTAATCAACTTATGGAAGAAAAAGGATTAAATAGAAAGGCAGCTGAACTATATTTATATAGTGGAGGATTTACAATTTATACTACGCAAGATTCTAATTTACAAAATATAATGCAATCAGAGTTTGAAAAAGAAAAATATATAGTAGCAGGAAAAGACAAAAATAGTGATGGAAGTTTAGTTAACAAACATTCACAAGCTGGAATGACATTAATAGATTATAGAAATGGGTATGTGCTTGCTACATGTGGAGGACTTGGACAAAAAACAACATCATTAGGTTATAATAGAGGTACACAGCTAATGAAACAGACAGGCTCATCAATGAAACCACTTGCTGTTTTGGCACCAGGAATAGACAAAGGAATAATTACTGCAGCTTCAGTATTTGATGATGTAAAAACTAGTTTTGGATCATATAATCCTAAAAATTATGGAAACAGTTATAGAGGACTTGTCACAATTAGATATGCTATAGAAAGTTCGCAAAACATACCTATGTTAAAAGCTATTCAAAAAATAGGAATACAAAATTCTTTAGATTTTATAAAAACTTTAGGATTTTCTAATATAGATGATGCAAAAGATAATAGTATAACTATAGCACTAGGTGGGTTAACTAATGGTACTAGTCCGCTTGAAATGGCAGCTGCTTATGGTGCGATAGCAAATGATGGTGTATATATAGAACCAACATTTTATACTAAAGTAGTTGATAGTGATGGAAATACAATATTAGAACCAAAGCAAGAAATTAGAACAGTAATGTCTTCTGCTTCAGCATATGTTGTAAAAGAAATATTAACACAACCAGTAAAAAGTGGAACTGCAACAAATTGTTCAATCTCTGGCATGAGTGTTGCTGCAAAAACTGGAACAACAGATTCTGATAATGACAAATGGCTTTGTGGATTTACACCATATTATTCTGCTGCAGCTTGGTATGGATACGATAAAAATGAAGTAATAAGAGGATGGGGAACTAGTCCATCATCTCAAATTTGGGCTTCAGTTATGAAACAGGCACATAGTGGATTAGAAGGAAAGTATTTTTCTCAAACTAGACCTAGCAATGTTGTAACTGCAGTAGTATGTAAGGATTCAGGACTATTAGCTACAGATGTTTGTAAAGAAGACCCAAGAGGTAATAGAAGTTATTCAGAATATTTTGTAAAAGGGACAGTACCAAATAGAAGTTGTGAATGCCATGTTAAGATAGAAATATGTAAAGAAACAGGAGTGCTTGCAAATGAATTTTGTACAGATAAAGAGGCAAAAGTATTTATTACAAGACCAGACTATGAAACAAATACTTCTTGGCAAAAGGCAAAAGATGCGGAATATATGCTTACAATAAAGGATACATGTATGGTACATAAAGAAACTCCGGATACAACTAAACCAGTTATTACATTAAATGGGGAAGAGACTATAACAATAAATTTAAATGATAAATATACAGATAAGCGGAGCAAAAGCGGTAGATGATAAAGATGGAGATATATCAGATAAAATAATTATAACAGGAAAGGTAGATACAACTAAAGAAGGAACATATACTATAACTTATACTGTGCAAGATTTTGCTAAAAATGAAACTATAGTAAAAAGGACTGTTATAGTAAAAAATAAAAAAACAGAGCAAGAACCAGACGTACAACCTGATTCAGATTCAAATTCAAAACCTGAAGAAATAATTCCAGAACAAAAACCAGAGCCAAAACCTGAACCGGGACTAGAAGAAAATCAAAATAATATATCAAATAATAATATGTCAAACAATAATATAGCTAATTAAATAAATATAATCTTAAAAATATATAGGAGAGGAAGAATGAATAAGATATATTTTTACAATACATTAACAAAAACAAAAAATGAATTTAAACCTTTACAAGGAAATTTAGTTAGAATATATACTTGTGGTCCTACTGTATATAAAGATGCAACAATTGGAAATATGAAATCATATATATTTATGGATACATTAAGAAGAGTATTAAAATATAATGGATATGAATTAAAACATGCAATGAATATAACGGACGTAGGTCATTTAGTATCAGATGGAGATGAAGGAGAAGACAAAATGGTAAAAGCAGCTGAAGAGGAAAAGAAGACTCCTTTAGAAATAGCTGCATTCTATACAGAAAAATTTTTAAAAGATTTTGAATATTTAAATATAGATAAGCCAGAAATAATTTGTAGAGCAACAGATCATATAAAAGATATGGAAGAATTTGTTCAAAAATTATTAGATAATGGTTATGCATATGAAACATCTACTGCAATATATTTTGATGTATCTAAATTAGATAGATATGGACTTCTTTCTGGAATAGATTTAAGAAATCAAATGGCAGGAGCAAGAGTAGAAGTTGACGAAGAAAAAAGAAATCCATATGATTTTGCGCTTTGGATAAAAGCACCAGAAAATCATATAATGAAATGGGAAAGTCCTTGGGGATTATGCTATCCAGGATGGCATATAGAATGTTCAACAATGAGCAATAAATACTTGGGAGAAGTTTTTGATATACATACAGGTGGAATTGATTTAGTTCCAACACACCACGAAAACGAAATAGCACAAAGCAAAGGTTGCACAGGAAAAGTACCGGCAGCATTTTGGATGCATTGTGAATTCTTATTAATAAATGGTGGAAAAATGTCAAAAAGTTTAGGTAATGCATACTTAGTTCAAGATATTATAGATAAAGGATATGAAGCTCTTGCATATAAAATGATGTGCTTTACTTCTCATTATAGAAATAAATTAAACTTTACATGGGAAGCACTAGAAAGTAGCCAAAACTCATTAAATAAGCTAAGAGAAGGATATCAAAAACATAACGAAGGAAATAGCCAAATAGAAGAAAGTATAATAGAAGAATATAAAAATAAATTTATAGAAGCAATTAATGACGATTTAAATATGCCAGTTGCAATGAGTGTAATTTGGGATGTAATAAAAAATCCAAACAAATCAAAACAATTAGCTAAATTGTTATTAGATTTTGACCAAGTATTAGGAGTAAATATTGAAAAAACTATTGCAAAAGAAGAAGTAGAATTACCAGAAGAAATAAAATGTTTAATAGAACAAAGAAAAGAAGCACGTCAAAATAAAGACTGGGCATTATCAGACAAAATAAGAGACGAATTAAAAGAAAAAGGATATATAGTAAAAGACACAAAAAATGGAATGACAGTAGAACGATTCTAGGGACTGTCCCTCTTTTGTTCCGAATGGAAACAAAAGGGGACTGTCCTGAATCGTTTGTTGAACGAAATTTATTGCATACAATGTAGGGGCGATTTTAATCGCCCGCAAACAATAGTTAACAAAATTAATCGGAGGAATTATATGAGTAAGAGACAAAAATACATAAACTGGGATGAATACTTTATGGGAATAGCATTACTTTCTGCAGAAAGAAGCAAAGACCCAAATTCACAAGTAGGAGCATGTATAGTGAGCCAGGATAATAAAATATTATCAATAGGATATAATGGTTTTCCTGTCCGGATGTTCAGATGATGAAATATCATGGGAAAGAGAAGGGGATTTTGCAGAAACTAAATATCCATATGTATGCCATGCAGAATTAAATGCGATATTAAATTACACAGGTTCAACAATAAAAGGAAGCAAAATATATGTAGCATTATTTCCATGTAATGAATGCGCAAAAGCAATAATACAATCTGGAATAAAAGAAGTAATATATAAATGTGATAAATATAAAGATACAGATTCAGTAAAAGTTTCTAAAAAAATGTTTGATATGGCAGGAATAAAATATACTCAGTATCAATCAAGAGGAATAAAACTAGAAATGGATTTATAATGAGATTATAAAAAATGTATAGGCAGGGATTATATACCTGCCTAAAATAATGTAATAAATTATTTCAAACAATGTAGGGGGCGCTGCCCTCGGCGCCCCGCAATGCATCCAAGAAATTACCTAGAAACGTAGGAGCGACTAGTAGTCGCCCGCTCTTCAAAGAAATTCTTCAAAAAATAATAAATAAAAACAAATAAACTCTACTTTTTTTATTTTGATCTAAACAGTAACCACTATTCCCTAAAATTTAGTAAATATCTATTGTAAAATTGGACAAACTAGTATAAAATGAAATAGTTATTTTGGGGGTTACTATGAAGTTAGTAAATGAAAATAACAAAGAAAAGTATACTGAATTTTTAAAAAAACATGATAGATGTAACTTTCAGCAATCTATACAATGGGGAAAAGTAAAAAATTCAAGTTGGAAAAATGAAATAGTTTTAGCAGAAGATAAAGACGGAAATATAATAGGTTCAATTAGTGTATTAATTAGAAAAATTCCCATATTTGGAAATTTAATTTATGCTTCAAGAGGACCTATATGTAATGTAAATGATGAAAAAGTATTAAAACAATTAACAGATGGACTAAAAGAACTTGCAAAAAAATATAATGCATTTGTCTTAAAAATAGAACCAGATATAAAGAGTGATGATAAAGAATTTAGAAGAATAGTTGAAAAAATTGGGTATAGTATAAAAGATGATGCTAAGAAGTTTAGCGAAGAAATACAACCAAGATATGTATTTAGATTAAATTTAAAAAACAAAACAGAAGAAGAGATATTTAAAGAGTTTCATCAAAAAACAAGGTATAATATAAGATTGGCTACTAAAAAAGGTGTTATTATAAAGCAAGGAACAAAAAAAGATTTAAAAGATTTTCACGAAATAATGAAAGTAACAGGTAAAAGAGATGATTTTATTATAAGGCCATTAGAATATTTTGAAAAAATGTATGATGAATTAGGTAATCATGTAAAATTATTAATGGCATATTATAATGATAAACCAATTAGTGGTATACTTAATATAGATTATGGTAATAAAGTTTGGTATCTATATGGAGCAAGTAGTAATGAGTATAGAAATTTAATGCCAAATTATCTATTGCAATGGGAAGGTATTAAATATGCAGTTAAAGAAAAAAAAGACATTTATGATTTTAGAGGCGTTTGTGGAATAATAGATAAATCACATCCTCAATATGGATTATATAGATTTAAAAAAGGATTTAATGCAGAATTTACAGAATTTATTGGAGAAATATATTTAGACTTCAAACCTATAGTATATAAAGCATATAAAATATCAGAAAAAGCATTTAAAAAAGCAAGAGGAATGGTAAGAAAACTAAAGGGAGAAGTTAAATCAATATGAAGGCATTAATTATTAACAAAGAAGATTTAAGGCATAATATAAAAACAATAAAAGAATTAGCAAAATTAAATAATTTAGATGAGTATAAAATTATTGGCGTAGTAAAAGGTAATGGATATGGTTTAGGATTAATAGAATATTCTAAATTTTTAATAGATAATGGAATACTTACTTTAGCAGTAGCAACAGTAGAAGAAGCAATTGATTTAAGAAAAGCAGGAATAGAACAAGATATAATAATGATGTCTTCTACAAGTTTAAAAGAAGATTTAAAATTACTTATAGATAATGATATAATTATAACAATTGGATCAAAAGAATGTGCAGAAGTAGTTAAAAATTTGAGTACTAAAATAGATAAAAAAGTAAGAGCACATATAAAAATAGACACAGGATTTGGAAGATATGGATTTTTATATAATGATATAGAAAAAATAGTAAAAACAATAAAAGAATTATCTAATATATTAATAGAAGGAATATATTCGCATTTTTCACTTGCTTATTATAAAAATGATAAATGGACAATAGAGCAGTTTAATAGATTTTTAAAAGTAATGGAAGTTTTAAAAGTAAATGATATAAATGTACAGACTTATCACATGTGCAATTCTCCGGCATTTTTAAATTATCCCAATATGCATTTAAATGGAGCAAGAATTGGTTCAGCTTTTTTGGGAAGAGTTCATTCAGAAAATGGGGTTGGATTAAAAAAAATAGGACAACTAAAAACCAATATATCAGAAATAAAAACAGTACCTAAAGGATATAATATAGGTTACTTAAATTGTTATAAAACAAAAAAAGAAACCAAAATTGCAATTATACAAGTAGGATATATGGATGGATATAATAGTGCATTAAAAACAGATATGTTTAGATTTATAGATAAATTAAGAGGATTATCACATTGCTTAAAAAGTTTTTTAAATAAAACTAATTTAAAAGTTACAATAAATAGTAGAAAATATAATGTAATAGAAAAAGTTGGAATGTACCATATGGCAATTGATATAACTAATAGTAATATTAAAATTAATGATTCAGTGTATTTAGATGTGAATCCTTTACATGTAGATGAAAAAATTAGAAGGGAGTATATATAAAATGAAACAAAAAAGAATGAACTTTTTTAAAAGAGCTAAAAATGCAGTAATTAATTTTGATGAGTATAGTAATTTTTCGGAAGAGAAAGTATTTATAGCAATAAAATATTTATTAAAATTAGTACTAATATTTACAATAATAGTGACCATAGTATTATCGGTTAAGTTGTTAGATGAAGTAAATAAGGCAATTTCAATATTTAGAGATGAATTTCCACAGTTTAAGTTTGAGAACAATTTTTTAATACTTGAAGAAGAGAATAAACAATTTATAAAAATAGATGAATCTGGATATTTAGGGATAATATTAGATAGTGAAAAAGAAAATTTAAGTGAAATAGAAAAATCAAAAGACTACCAAATGGGAATTGCTTTCTTGAAAGATAAAATTGTAGTAAAAAGTGTAAATAATATGGAAACTACAGTAACTTATGAAGAAGTAAGTAAGAATTATGAATTATCAAGTATAAATAAACAAACTATATTAGATGCAATGTCAACTAATTATATGAAACAAGCATATATAATAATTATTGCTATATCAATATTATATTTATTTATTGCTTACTTTATACAAATATTAATAGATGTATTACTATTATCTTTAATAGGATACATATTAAGTAAAATAGTAGGAGTTAAATTCAAATATAAATCTATATTTAATATGAGTGTATATGCATTAAC
>JAZSCD010000067.1:0-4667 GCA_045602745.1 Clostridia bacterium
GGCAAGAGGACTTCGCTCAATAATAGAAGATATTATGAGGGATATAATGTTTGATGTTCCAACAAATCCAAAAATAGAAAAATGTATAATAACAAAAGAAACAGTAGAAAAGAAAGAAGGACCTAAACTTATTATAAACGAAAACAAAGAAGTTAAAAGAGAAAAAATAAAGAAAAAACCAGTATCAAAACAAAAACAGGGAGAAATAGCGTAAATAAAAAAGTTATATAGAGTGTAACTTTTATTGTAATTTATTTTCCTTAAAATATTGACAAAACAAATAAACCTTTGGTATAATATACAAGTTAAAAAATATGCACATATAGTTACAGTTTAAGATTGTGCTTTAGGACTAGCCGAAAGTGTTCTTAAATGATAAAAACTATGTGGAGGTAAAACAAATAAGGAGGAATGAAAATGGCAGTAGTTGCAATGAAACAATTACTAGAAGCAGGTGTACATTTTGGACACCAAACAAAAAGATGGGACCCTAAAATGGCTGAATATATCTATCAAGCTAGAAATGGTATCCATATTATCGATTTACAAAAAGCATCAAAAAAAATTGATGAAGCTTACGCTTTCATGAAAGAAGTAGCAGAGGAAGGAAAGGACATTCTATTTGTAGGAACAAAAAAACAAGCACAAGAATGTGTTAAAGACGCAGCATTAAAAAGCAATATGTTCTATGTAGACCAAAGATGGTTAGGTGGCATGCTTACAAACTTTAAAACAATTAGAAAAAGAATTGAAAGATTAAACAAACTACAAGAAATGGAACAAGATGGTACATTTGATGTACTACCTAAAAAAGAAGTAGCAGCATTAAAAAATGAAATGGAAAAATTAGAAAAAAATCTTGGTGGAATCAAAGAAATGACAAGAATGCCAGGAGCTATGTTTGTAGTTGATCCTAAAAATGAAAGAATTGCTGTATTAGAAGCAAAAAAATTAAATATTCCAATTATAGGATTAGTAGATACAAACTGCAATCCAGAAGATGTAGATTATCCAATTCCAGGTAATGATGATGCAATAAGAGCTGTAAAATTAATTACAGATGTTATGGCAAATGCAATTATCGAAGGAAGACAAGGAGAATCATTAGAAGAAATGCAAGAAGAAATAGTTACAGAAGAACCAGCAAGCATGGAAGAAGTTGTAGCAGCAGAAGAAACAGCTGAATAATATGCAACGTATGGTTGTAGAGAAGAATGAAAAATGACATCAACAGATGTCGAGTGGGGACATAGCTCACAAGCGGAGAAGTACTTCGTAAGCTAAGCTGTGTCCTCATACATTAGAAAAATGTTAAAAGGAGATGAAAGTTATGGTATCAGCATCACTAGTTAAAGAATTAAGAGAAAAAACAGGTGCAGGAATGATGGACTGCAAAAAAGTATTAACAGAAACAGATGGAGATATGGACAAAGCAGCTGAGTTATTAAGAGAAAGAGGAATAACAAAAGCAGCTAAAAAATCAGACAGAATAGCAGCAGAAGGATTAGTATATTGCTATGTATCAGATGATAAAAAAGTTGGTGTTGTATTAGAAGTAAATGCAGAAACAGACTTTGTTGCAAAAAATGATGAGTTTAGAAAATTTGTTGCAGATACAGCAAAACAAATAGCTGTAACAAATCCAGCAAGTGTAGAAGCTTTATTAGAAGAAGCATCTATAGAAGATTCTTCTAAAACAATAAAAGATATATTAACAGATAAAATAGCTACAATAGGAGAAAATATGTCTATTAGAAGATTTGAAAGATTTGAAAGTACAGGATTAGTAGGAAGTTATATTCATGGAGATGGAAAAATAGGTGTTCTTGTTGATTTTCCAAAAGGGACAGAAGAAGTTGCAAAAGATGTATGTATGCAAATTGCAGCAGCAAGACCAGAATACTTAAATAGAGAAAGTGTTCCACAAGATGTAGTAGAACATGAAATGGGTATATTAAAAGCTCAAGCTATGAATGAAGGAAAACCAGCAGAAATAGCTGAAAAAATGGTTCAAGGAAGAATTGGAAAATTCTATGGAGAAATATGCTTAGTAGAGCAAGCTTTCGTAAAAGATCCAGATATAAAAATTCAAAAATTATTAGATAATAATAGTGCAGAAATAGCAAGATTTGCAAGATTCGAAAAAGGTGAAGGACTTCAAAAAAGAGAAGAAAACTTTGCTGAAGAAGTTGCAAAACAAATGAATCAATAATAAATCAAAAAGAGATTAGAATTTCTAATCTCTTTTTGATTTATTTTGCAAAAAAAAGTTGTAATTTAGATGTGTGAAGTGTGAGGTGTGCTGGAGAGAACAATACTTGCAAAAACACCGAAAAAATGGTATAATAAAGTTATGTAAACGTGAAAAACGTTTATAAATTTATTATTTTTTTTTATTGGGCTATAGCCCAGAAAGGTAGGATTTTTATGGCAAAATGGATTGCGCGGAGTATTGCAGCAGTAATAACTGCTCTTCTCGGAGTTTGGATAAACTATCTGGCTATGCCAGCATGGAATATCCGGTCAGTTGGAATGTGGAGTTTTCTTTTGGTTATGGCAGTTATTGCAACAGTAGCTTTTGCAGTTGCAGAAAGCATAACAGAAGAAGAGGGTGAGTTCAAAGAACATGCAGCTTCTGTTATTTTACTAGTATGCGTAGCATGTATTATTTTGGGAATGATTGGATGTGGATTTTCTTCTTCACATTTGTTTAATGCAGATGACTATCATAATATGATAGAAATTGAAGAAGGAAATTTTGAAGAAGATATTCCTAAAATTACGGAAGAAAATTTGCAATTATCTATTGTTGATGTTGCAACAGCTGAAAAAGTTGGTGACAGAACCGTAGGTAGCATTAAAAATGCAACTTGGTATGAGGTAGACAATGAGTACAACCTTATTAAATACCAAGGAAAGTATTACAGAATTTCCGAATTGAATTATGGAGGCTTGTTTAAATACAACAATGCAAAAAATGACGGAATTCCTGGATACGTTGTTGTAGATGCAACTACACAAGAAGCTCGATATATTGAGCTTGAAAATCCAATCAGGTATTCTCCCAGTGGACATTTTTCTTATTTGCTTAAAAGACATTTAAGAAAACAATATCCTAGTTATATGTTTGATAAATCTTTCTTCGAAATTGATGAAGAGGGAAATGCATATTATATAACAGGAGTTGGAACACCTACTATTGGTGTATATGGAGGAAAGAAAGTTGGAAGTTTTATTATTACAAATGCTCATACAGGTGAGTGTAAAGAATATAGAACTGAAGAACTTCCTAATTGGATTGACCATGCATATAGCTTGAGTTATCTTATGAGGGTAACAAATAACAATCAAGTATATGTTAATGGTTTTCTAAACAGTTTCTTAGCACAAACTGGTGTTAATGTTACTACATACCAATACAAGGGCAACGGATTTGATGGCTATAATACAGCTATCAATGCAAATGGAGACATCGTGTTTTATACCGGTGTAACTCCGGCAAGTGGAGCAGAATCCAATAAAGGATTCATTTTAGCAAATCCAAGAACAGGTGAAATAAAGTATTATATCTGTCCTGGTGCTGAAGAATCTTCTGCTCAAAATGCTGCTCAAGGTCTTGTGCAGAATCTTGGCTATCTTGCAACATTCCCCACTATAGTAAATGTGGATGGGGAAGAAACCTATTTCATGCTTTTGAAGGATAATGCAGGTCTTGTACAAAGATATGCATTAGCAAATGTTGAGGACTATACAAAAGTAGTACAAGCTGAAACATTTGAAGAAGCACTTAAACTTTACAAGCAGAAAGAAGTATCCGAAAATCTTACACAAGAAATCCTAACTAAAGAAGGTGTTATTCAAGAGATTTATCAAGCAGAAATTGATGGATGTACCTACTATTATTTTGTAATTGAAGGAAGTACAGATTTGTATATGTCTTCAATAAAAAATAGTAATAAACAGGTAACCTTAAGAACTGGTGATAAGATATCTGTCGAATACAAAACTTCTTCGGAAGAAGGGGTTTGCTGTGTAACTAAAATCGACCTTTAAAATGGAGGGGTGTAGGACTTAATTGTCCTACACCTTTACCTGTTGTATAGGGAAAATAGTAATATAATGAGAAACTTATTATAACTATAAAAAAAGTTGACATAAGTTAGAGGAAAAAGTAACGAACAGTAATCTATAAAAATATTACAAAAAACGATTGCATTTTAAACAGGCATGATATATAATGATACAGGATTTTTAAAAAAATATTAAAAAAAGAAAGAAGGTTTTAGTTTATGAGCAAAAAATACGTATACCTTTTTAAAGAAGGAAACGCAGATATGCGCGAACTATTAGGTGGTAAAGGTGCTAACCTAGCAGAAATGACAAACTTAGGTTTACCAATTCCACAAGGATTTACTGTTTCAACAGAAGCTTGTACAGAATATTACAATGACGGTAAAAAAATTAATGATGATATTAAAGGACAAATTTTTGAAGCATTAGCAAAATTAGAAGAAATGCAAGGTAAAAAATTTGGAGATACTTCAGATCCATTATTAGTATCAGTAAGAAGTGGTGCTAGAGCATCAATGCCTGGTATGATGGATACAATATTAAACTTAGGTTTAAATGATGTAGCAGTTGAAGGATTTGCTGCAAAAACAGGAAAT
>JAZSCD010000068.1:0-12699 GCA_045602745.1 Clostridia bacterium
ACCAGGAAGACTAACTGGTTGATAGGTTGGAGGTGTAAGTACAGTAATGTATTAAGCTGACCAATACTAATATATCGAGGGCTTAACCATAAAAGTAGGGGCGACTAGTAGTCGTCCGAGAAATGAGTTAAGAATAACGGTAGAATCAAAGTTAACCATTCTTTATCTGTATATTTTTCAGTGTGCTAACACACTAAATTTTTCTGGTGACAATTACGACGAGGATCCACCTGTTCCCATTCCGAACACAGAAGTTAAGCTTGTCAGTGCCGAAAATACTTACGGGTTACCCTGTTGGGAAGATAGGTCGTTGCCAGATTTTTTTATGCAATAAAATGAGGGACATACCTTAATATATGAGAAATACCGTAGACTAAGGTGTGTCCCTTAAACCTTATAAAAAATAAAAACCGTAAAAACGGTTTATTTTTTGCGTAATAAAAACAAGTTGTTATTTATTATATTAATTATAAATTTTCGTAAATTTCAGGACAGTCCCAAAAAGTTTCAGGCAAGCTGTTACTTTTTAGGGACTGTCCCTGAAAATTTACTCTTAATCTACAAATTCTATTTTATTATTTTTTAAAGATTTAATTCTAGCTAATGAATAAATATCATATCCTAAATCTTCTAATATTTTTCTGCCTGGTTGAAAAGATTTTTCAATAACTATACCAATGCCAGAAACTTTTGCACCAGCATCTTCAACTAATTTTATTGCACCTTTTGCAGCTTCACCATTTGCTAAAAAATCATCTATAATTAATATATTATCATTTGGAGAAATATATTTTTTTGAAAGTGTTAAATTATATGTTGTATTTTTAGTAAAAGATTTTACATCTGTTTGATATAAATCGTCATTTAAAATGCTTGAAGTTTGTTTTTTTAGAATAACCATAGGAACTTCAAATTTATATGAAGTCATAATTGCAGGAGCAATTCCAGAACTTTCTATTGTGAATATTTTAGTTATGTTTTTATTTTTAAAATAATTGTAAAATTCTAATCCGATTTCATTCATTAATTTAAAATCTACTTGATGGTTTAAAAAACTATCAACTTTTAATATATTATTATTAATTACATATCCTTTGTCTAATATCATTTTCTTTAAAAAATCCATTTTAATCACATCCTTATAAAATATTATAGTAATAAAAATAAAAATTGTAAAGGGAAAAATTAAATTGAAAATTATCATATTAAATTGATTTAGGAATCTGTAGGGGCGGGTCTTGTGCCCGCCCGATAAATTAAAAATGTGGGCAGGCACAGGACCTGCCCCTACAGATATGTAATTAATTTGATTACAGAAACAACAACTTTTTGCTTCTATTAAAATCTTGAAAATAAAATTTTATTAATATATAATGTTAGTGAATAGTGAAGAATGAATAGTTAATAGTGAATAATACAAAACTCTTCGAGTTTTGGAAAGGGTGATAAAATGTCAAAAGTAATGTGGAAACCAGGAACATTTGTATATCCAATACCAGCTGTAATGGTGTCTTGTGGGGATATGAAAGAATCAAATATTATAACAGTAGCATGGACAGGAATAATAAATACGAATCCAGCAATGTGCTATATATCCGTAAGACCAGAAAGGTATTCATATAATTTAATTAAAGAAACAGGAGAATTTGTTATAAATTTAACAAATAAAGAATTAACATATGCAACAGATTGGTGTCGGAGTAAAATCTGGTAAGGATGTGGATAAATTTAAAAGTATGAAATTAACAAAGGAAGATTGTAATTTTGTTAAATGTCCAGCAATAAAAGAAAGCCCCGTATCAATTGAATGTAAAGTAAAAGAGATAAAAGAACTAGGCTCACATCATATGTTCATGGCAGAAGTTTTATCAATAAATGCAAGTGAAGAATATATAGATGAAAAAGGTGCATTTGATATATCTAAATGTGGTTTAATAGCATATGCAAATGGCAAATATTTTGAGCTTGGAGAGCAAGTTGGAAAATTTGGTTATTCAGTACAAAAGAAAAAATAGAAAATTAATTTAAACTCGTAGGGGCGGATTTTATATCCGCCCATTTAAAATATAAACAATAATAAATATTGTAGGGGTCGATGCCCACATCGACCCGTTCTCCAACGCTATACTAAATTTTAAAAAATCTGAACCAATTTAAAACATTACCAGTCTAATAAAAGGAAACAGTAATTAATTATTAATATTTTTTATAAGCTTTATAACTTCAATAAGCTTATCTATATTAATATTTTCCTTTTGTATAAACTTACATAACTTATGAGTTTTAGAGATATCTGTGTCTGCCAAATCACTAGAGAATCCTAAAAGGTCATTAGGTGTAATATTATATAATTTAGATAATTGTATTATAGTTTCAATAGGAATTTTACTGTTTCCTGTTTCGTAATGTCCATATGTTGAGCGGGGTATATTCAAATACTTTGCAACTTCTATTTGAGATAAATCATTATCTTCTCTAAAATCCCTAATAATTTCATTTATTTTTTTCATAATCTCACCATATATAATTTTACCCAAAGTATAAGATAAAACAACAAAACTGCTCATAAAATAATCAAAAACTAATTGACATGCTCAAAGTTATGGAATAAAATATTTATATATCTAAAAGTATAAATTACAACAAATGAACCAATTGAAAAAAACAAAAGTCTAATGAGTATGGGGGTACAAATATGTCTATAATTACTCAAATAAAAAATGGAGATGAAGAAGCTTTTGCAATGTTAATTGAACAATATAAACTACAAATATATAAAACAGCAAAAGCAATACTAAAAGATGAAGATGATGTGTGTGATGCTATTCAAGACACGGCTTTAAGTATATATAAAAATATAAGTAACTTAAAAAACGAAAAATATTTTAAAACATGGGTTATTAGAATTACAATAAATAAATGCTATGATATTATAGCAAAGAGTAAGCTAAATGATGAAAAAGTTTTAAAAGTTCAATCCAATATATCTGAGACGAATATTAGCTTTGATAACAATGTAATAGAAAAGACAGATTTAGAAAGAACTTTAGATTTGCTAGAAGAAGATTTAAAGAAAGTTACACTTCTATATTATTATAATGATTTATCAATAAAAGAAATTTCAGAAATATTAAACATACCAAAAGGAACAGTAAAATCAAGAGTATTCAGAGCAAGAGAAAAGCTATATGGTATTTTAAGCAAAGAGGAGGTGGATATAATTGAATAAAAAGGATATGTTTATAAAAGAAAAATTACAACAAGATAAAGTAATATCAGATAGAGCAAATAAAATATTTGATAATATTAAGGAGGAATTTATGGTGGAAAACAATGAGAAAAAAACACTAAAAATAAGTTTTAATACATTTTTAGCAATAGCTGCATCATTTGTAGTAATACTATTTTTGGGTATAGGAGTATACACAAACAAATTAAAGGGAAAAGAAATAATTGAAGATATAAAGACAAACAAAACAGAAACGATACAAGCTTTTAAATATGCACTTAAAAGTAATTCATTAGAAGATTTTGATTTAAGATTTTTGCAATTAGAAAATGAGAGAAAAAACAAAATATACAGTCCGCTTTCTATTAAGTATACTTTAGCGATGTTAAATGAAGGGACAGAAGGAGAATCGAAAGAGCAAATTTCAAGTTTGATTGGAGAATACAAAGCTAACAAATATGTTAATAGCCAAAACATGTCATTTGCAAATGCATTATTTATAAGAGATTCATATAAAGAATCTGTTAAAGAAAACTTTGTTAATAATTTAAGTAACAAATATAATGCCAATGTTGAATATGATTCTTTTAATTCATCAGAAAAAATGAATTCTTGGATAAGTGATAAAACCCTTGGACTTATAGATAATATGATAGATGATTCAAGTGTAAGTGAATTGAATTTTGCGCTTGTAAACGCACTAGCAATTGATATGGAGTGGGAGGAGAAATTTTTAGTACGTAATGTTGAAGGAATTGATTATTCACACGAAAATTATAGATGGACACCACCACACAATCTTTTATCAAATAGTTTTGAGGGCGTTGACGGTAAAATCTCTGGAATGGGAATAATTGCTTCTATAAACAATTATGATATTGTTAATACTTTAGGTGAAGAAAATATTAGAAAAACTGTAGAAGAAGAATTTAGAAAATATCTAAATGAAGCTGATGAATACGAAAAATCTTATTATTTAGAGGGAAAAGATGTTGAAACAGCAGTAAAAGACTATCTAGATACATATATAAAAGAAATAGATAGTAATTATAAAAGAGTAGACAGCAATACAGAATTTTCTGTTTATGAAAATGAAGAGGTAAAAGCATTTGCCAAAGATCTAAAAGAATATGATGGAACAACATTACAATATGTTGCAATAATGCCGGAAGAAGATCTTGATAAATATATAAATAATATTACTGCAGAAGATGTTAATCAAGTAATAAATAATTTAAAAGACTTAAAGAGTGAAAACTTTAAAGAAGGAGTTGTTACTCAAATAGTAGGATATATTCCTAAATTTAAATTTGATTATGATTTAAGTCTTGTTCAAGATTTAAATGATATGGGCGTTAAAGATGTATTTGACCAAAATAAGGCTAATTTAAAAGGTATTACAGATGAAAAAACATATATAAGTGAAGCAAAGCATAAGGCAAATATTGAATTTACACAAGATGGAATAAAGGCATCTGCTGTTACATTCGTAGGAGGTGCAGGAGCAGGATCATTATTTAATTATTTTTACAATGTTCCAGTAGAGACAATAGATTTAACATTTGATAACCCATATATGTTTATTATAAGAGATAAAGAAACAGGCGAAGTATGGTTTGCAGGAACTGTTTATGAACCAATGTCAATAGAAGACGAATCAGAAGAAGGACTAATCAGTTATTCGGAATTTTTAGAACTAAATAAAATAATAGAAACAGAAATGACAGAAGAAATAAAAGAAGATATAGACGAAAATCAAAAAGAGAATGATCTAAATAATAACTCCGGAACATCAGGTAGCGATCAAAACATTCATTTTGGTGATGTAGATTTAGATGGTGAAGTAACTGATTGGGATGAAATTTATTTAACAAGATATTTAAACAATTGGGACGGATATGATTTAAATCAAAGTGCAAAATTAAATGCAGATGTAAATAACGATGGAATTATAACACAAGAGGACGTAGAAATTTTAAAAAAATATTTAGCTGGCTGGAATATTGAATTACCATATAGAGCGCAATAGAGAAAATATTGCATATAAAATGAGAGACATTAGTGAAGAGGTATTTGAACTATTAAAAGAATTTGATGATATAATTACTGGATTAAGCATAAGTTAAAATTATTAATAAAAAATCAACAAAAACGTTGACATTTACAATAAAATATGATAAATTATATAAGCTATGTTTCTAAATTGGAGACATAGCTTAAAAAACGCATCGTTAAAACCCGTAGAATAAATTGGAGGTGGAGCTGAAAATGGCTGCAAAAGGACCAAGAGAAAATATAACATTAGAATGTACAGAGTGTAAAAGAAGAAATTACACAACAAGTAAAAATAAAAGAAACAATACAGAAAGATTAGAAGTTGTTAAGTATTGCAAATTCTGTAAAAAAAGAACAACACATAAAGAAACAAAATAAGAACTTTTTTTAGGAGGAAATAGAATGGCTAAAGATGCAAAAAATAATAAAAAAGATGTAAAAAATAAAAAGCATTTTTTCAAAGATTTTAAAGCTGAATTAAAAAAAGTTATTTGGCCAACACCAAAGCAAATAGTAAATAGTACAATAGCGGTTATTACAATAGTTTTAATAGCAGCTGTTATAGTTTTTGGATTGGATTCAATTTTTAATTTGTTTAATGAAAAAGTAGTTAACAAATTTAAAGCAGATATAAAAAATAAAGTTGTTGTTGAAGAAAATATAGAAACTGAAAGTTTAGAAGAAAATGCTGAAACAACAGAAACTACAGAGCAAGATAATAACGAAAATACAGTAGAAAATGAATCTTCTGTAGAAAATGTACAATAATAAGGAGGCTAAAATTTATGTCTCAAGTAAAAGAAGGTCAAGAACCAAGATGGTATGTTGTACATACATATTCAGGATATGAAAATAAAGTAAAAACAGACTTAGAAAAAACAATAAAAAATAGAGAGTTAGAAGATTTCTTTTTTGATATTGTTGTTCCTATGGAAGAACAAATAGAAATAAAAGATGGGAAAAGAAAAACAAACTTAAAAAAAGTTTTTCCAGGTTATGTTTTAGTAAAAATGATTGTAACTGAAGAATCTTGGTATATAGTAAGAAATACAAGAGGAGTAACAGGTTTTGTTGGTTCTGGCACAGATCCAATTCCTCTTACAAACGAAGAAATTAGAAACATGGGATTTGAAATGACTGTTGTAAATGTAGATTACGATGTAAATGATACAGTAAGAGTTGTTAATGGACCACTTGCTTCATTTATAGGAACAGTTCAAGAAATAAATAAAGAAAAAAATAAAGTTAAAGTATTAGTATCTATGTTTGGTAGAGAAACTCCAGTTGAGTTAGAGTTCTCTCAAGTAGAAAAGATATAAAATAAAAAAAGGTGAACACATAAATACTTACATCACTAATTCACAAGTAGGGGACATAGCTCCTCAAAAGTAGAAGTGACTAGAGGGTAAGCTGTGTCCCCTTACATTAGAAAAGGAGATAGATTAAAATGGCAGAGAAAGAAATTACAAATGTTGTTAAATTACAAATAGAAGCTGGAAAAGCAACACCAGCACCACCAGTTGGACCAGCATTAGGATCAACAGGTATAAATATTATGCAATTTACAAAAGAATTTAATGAAAAAACAGCTAATCAACCAGGAATGATAATTCCAGTTGTAATAACTGTATATAAAGATAAAACATTTTCATTTATTACAAAAGTGCCACCAGTAGCAGTTTTAATAAAAAAAGCAATAAAAATTGAAAAAGGTTCAGGAAAACCTAATAAAGATAAAGTTGCTACAATAACAAAAGCACAAGTAGAAGAAATAGCAAAAACAAAAATGGAAGATTTAAATGCAGCTTCATTAGAAACAGCTATGAGCATGGTAATGGGAACTGCTAGATCTATGGGTGTAGTTGTAGCAGAATAAATTAGTTTAATTATAGGAGATGAACTTAAAAACTGACATCACTAATTCACAAGTAGGGGGACATTGCTCTTCAAAAGTGGAAGTGACCAAAGGGTAAGCTTTGTCCCCTTACATTAATAAATTTAATTGGGAGGATGAAAACATCCGCTAATACCAAAGGAGGAAAGAAATATGAAAAAAGGAAAGAGATATCTAGAGTGTGAAAAACTTGTAGATAAATCAAAAAATTATGAAGCTAAAGAAGCATTAGATGTAATTTGTAAAATGCCAAAAACAAAATTTGACGAAACAGTAGAATTACATGTAAAATTAGGAGTTGATTCAAAACAAGCAGATCAAGAAGTTAGAGGAACAGTTGTACTACCAAATGGTACAGGTAAAACTCAAAGAGTTTTAGTATTTGCTAAAGGTGATAAAGCTAAAGAAGCTGAAGCAGCTGGAGCAGATTTTGTTGGAGCAGAAGAATTAGTTCCAAAAATTCAAAATGAAAATTGGTTTGAATATGATGTTATAGTTGCTACACCAGATATGATGGGTGTAATTGGAAGACTTGGTAAAATATTAGGACCTAAAGGATTAATGCCAAACCCAAAATCAGGAACAGTTACAATGGATGTAACAAAAGCAATAAATGAAATTAAATCTGGTAAAGTAGAATATAGATTAGATAAAACAAATATTATACATTTAGGATTTGGAAAAGTTTCATTTGGAAGCGATAAATTATTAGAAAATTACGAAACAGTAATGGATGCTATTATAAAAGCAAAACCAGCAGCTGCAAAAGGACAATATGTAAAAAGCATTGCAATCGCTACATCAATGGGACCAAGTATATATATAGCTTAATCAAAAATAGGAGATAAACTTAAGAACTGACATCACTAATTCACAAGTAGGGGACATTGCTCTTCGAAAGTGTAAGTGACCAAAGGGTAAGCTTTGTCCCCTTACATTAATAAAGCCAAAGACAGTAGGCGTTAAGTAAGTCCTACCGAGGTATTAATAAAGAGTATATTAAACTCTGTTTATGCCTCATATTGGCTTAAACAGAGTTTTTAATTTTAATTAAAACGAGGGACATTCCTCGCCATATTAGGAATACCTGTGAGTAAGGTTTGTCCCTCAAACCTTATAATGATATAAATTTTATAAAATATCTTAAGTACATTAACGGGAGGTGAAAGAATTGGCTAGTGAAAAAATACTAAATCAAAAGAAAGAAGAAGTTGCAAAATTAGCAGAAAAAATAAAAGAAGCTAAAGTTGTACTTTTAACAGATTACAGAGGTATAAATGTTTCTGATGTAACAGGATTAAGAGCAAAATTAAGAAATGCTGAAGTAGAATATAGTGTTATAAAAAACAATATAACAAGAAGAGCTTTAGCAGAATGTAATATAGAAGGACTTGATGATGCTTTATTAGGACCTACAGCAGTTGTTATAGGAAACAATGATTATCTAGATGCATGTAAAACAATTTATGAATATGCAAAAGATAATGAATTCTATAAAATTAAAGGTGGTATTATAGAAGGAAAAGTAGTTTCTGCAGAAGAAATAATAGCACTTGCAAAATTACCATCAAAAGAAACACTTATTGGAATGCTTGCTGGAGCTTTACTTGGAAATATTTCAAAACTTGCAGTTGCACTTAATGAAGTTAAAGCTCAAAAAGAAGCAGTTGCATAATCAAACGAATGAAAATCAGCATCTTGCACATTTTCTTTCAACAAATAAAATCCTCAATGTGCACACGCACACTTCCGGTTTTATTGTTTTAGAAAATGCACAATATACTAATTTTGATTCGTTTTAGAAACAAAAATATGGGTAGTGACCAATCACTAAATATAAAAGAAGTATAAAATATAAAACCTAGCATTACTAATTTGAGGTAGAGTAATGTAGGGGCGACTAGTAGTCGCCCGCAAAAAAAGATAATTATTAAAAAAATTAGGAGGAATAAAAATGAATAAAGAAGAAATGATTGAAGAAATCAAAAAAATGACAGTAATTGAATTAGCTGATTTAGTAAAAGCTATAGAAGAAGAATTTGGAGTATCTGCAGTTGCAGCAGCAGCACCAGCAGCAGCTGGAGCAGTAGCTGGAGCAGCTGAAGAAAAAACATCTTTTGATGTTGTATTAAAAGCAGCTGGAGCAAACAAAATACCAGTTATAAAAGTAGTTAGAGATGCTACAGGATTAGGATTAAAAGAAGCTAAAGATTTAGTTGACGGAGCACCTAAAACAGTTAAAGAAGGAGTTTCTAAAGAAGAAGCTGAAGAATTAAAAGCTAAATTTGAAGAAGCTGGAGCAACAGTTGAATTAGCTTAATTAAATATTAATAAAATAGAAATGGAGATTGCAAAATATTGTAATCTCTATTTTTGTTTAAATCGTAATTCATATGACGATTCTAGGGAATGTCCCGAATCGTTAAAATACAATAAATTCGCTCCCAGAGATTTATTTATATTTTATCTCGCGCGCCCCGGAGCTGCGCAGATTATGTAATAAAATTTTAGCTAAAGCTAAATTTTTATTACATAATCTAAGCTTGTCGGTCCCCACCCGTAACCCGCTCGTAAAATATAAATGAAAATCTCTTCATGCTACTCTAATTCAAAACAATTTAGCAAAAGTCAACACAACAAAATCTAATCTATCCAATTGAATTATCCCCAAATATATAATATAATTAACCTAAAATATTATATTAGGGTGATTTTATGGATAAATATATAGGGATTATAGTTGCAGAAGTTAAAGAATTAGAAGCAATAAAAGAAATAATGGTAAATAAAGAAGAAATTAATATATATGATTTAAAAATATTTAAAGGAGAAATTAATAATAAAAAATATATTTTAGTAAGAAGTGGAATTGGAAAAGTAAATGCAGCAAGAACTACTCAAATATTAAGTGATAAATTTAATATAGAATATATTATTAATGTTGGGTCAGCAGGAGCATTAAATGATAATTTAAATATTGGAGATATAGTAATTGGTAAAGAACTTATTCAACACGATTTTGATGTTACAGCATTTGGTAGGGAAAAAGGATATATACCAGAAACAGGAAAAGTTTTTAAAAGTGATGAGGATTTAATAAAAAAATGTGAGAATGTAAAAATAAATAATATAAAAATTGTAAAAGGAATTATAACATCAGGAGATATATTTTGTACGGATATAAAAATGAAAGAAAAAATTAGACAAAAATTTAAAAGTGATTGTACAGAAATGGAAGGTGCTGCAATTGCACAAGTTTGTTATTTAAATAAAATTCCATTTATAGTAGTACGTTCTATTTCTGATATACCAAATGGAAATAATGAATTAGATTTTAATCAATATTTAGAATTTGCTTCAAAAAATTGTGCAGAATTTATTAAACAATTATAAAAATATAAATTGTAATTTGTAGGACGATTCTAGGGACTGTCCCTCTTTTGTCCGAAAGGGACACAAAGGGGACTGTCTTGAATCGTCAATCTCTACAAAATCTATGGTCGATACTATTTTCGTGAATTTCAGGACAGTCCCAAAAAGTCTCAGGCAAGCTGCTACTTTTTAGGGACAGTCCCTGGAAATTCCCTCCTACAAATTACAAATTTATAGTGTATTGATAAACTTGACAAAAAATACTAAAAAATATATAATTACCAAGTATAAAATAAAAGGAGAGATTTTTTTATGACAAAATTAAAGAAATTTTCTATTTGTTTGGTTAGTGGAATACTATTATTAGGGACAGTTTGTTTTGCAAGGACTGGAACTGTTAGAGCACCAACAGGATTAGTTTTAAGGGAGACTGCATCCAAAACAGCTAATCCAATAACAACAGTTAGTAATAGTGAAATAGTAGAAATATTAGAAGAAAATGGTGAGTGGTATAAAGTAAAATATGGAAATTATGAAGGTTATATGTTTGCTCAATATATAGAAGCAGAAAAGATAGTAGAAGAAAATCCAGTAGTTGAAGAAACACCAGCTGAAGAGGTAGAAACTCCACAAGAACAAGTTTCTCAAGAAGGAAGTGAACAACCACAAGAAGAAATTAAAGTATATCCACAAAGTATTGGGCTTAAATCAGCTGTAAAAATATATCTTATTCCATCAATTACTTCTAAAGTGATTGCAAATGCAGAAATAAATGCAAATATAACAATTAACTATGAATTAAATAATTGGCTTAATGTTACATATAATAATACTGAAGGATGGATAAGAAAATATTATATAAATGTAGAAGAAATGACTACTCAAGAACCTACAACTCAAGAAAATGAGAATACAGTTACTCAAGATGAGCCTATAATTCAAGAAACTGAAAATACAACAGAAGAACAAAAAAATACAGTATTAGTAGAAAATCAAAAAGGCTATATAAATGTAACTACATCAGCAAATATTAGGGAAACTGCAAGTACATCAGCAAATATTATAAATACATTAACAAGAAATACGGGCGTAACTATTATAGGAGAAGAAGGAGATTTTTATAAAATAGAATACCAAGATATAACAGGATATATAGCAAAATCATTGATATCAGATAAACCTGTTACAGTTACAAGTAGAGGAACTGGGAAAAGGCAGGATGTTGTAAATAATGAACAAATAAATACAGAAGTTGAAACTGCTCCAAATGTTACAGAAGGTCAAAAAGTTGTGGATTTTGCAAAACAATATTTAGGTTATAATTATGTATATGGTGGTACAACTCCAAGCGGAGGATTTGATTGTACAGGATTTACTTATTATGTATATAATGCATGTGGTCATTCTCTTAGCCGTTCATGTTCTGTTCAAGCAACTACAGGAACAGCCGTATCTAAAGAAGATTTACAACCAGGAGATTTGCTTTTATTTAATAATGGAAGTAATGGAAGTATAGGGCATGTCGGAATATATATAGGAGAAGGAAGATTTATACATGCTGCAAATACAAGAAGAGGTGTTGATACAGATACAATAAATAGTGGATATTATTATACATATTATTATTCAGCAAGAAGAATAATAAAATAATGGGGGATTTTGAAAATACGGAGTGAGAAAAATTAAAAGACCTATTATGATATGTACAATTCGGATATATTATAGGAATAATTTATGGGCTATACTTTAAAATGAGTATAGTCCTTATTTTTACTGTAAGTTATATTAGTGTATATTTGTTATATAAGCTTAAAAAAGAAAAAGTTAATAAGGATTTAATAAGATATTTAAAAGTGCTATTGAATACAAAAATAATTATACTAGTTTCTATTGTTGCAATAATTTCAAATACATATGTTTTATATATAAATTCAAAACATAATAACTTTTATAAAAATGTTCCAAAAACAATAGAAGGAAATGCTGTAATTATTGGAAACAGTATAGAAAAAGAATATAGCTATGCATATACAATAAAAATGAAAACTGGTAATTATAAGAATAAAAAATTCATATTAACTGTAAAGAAAGATGTAAACAAATTAAAATATGGGGATTTAATAAACATAGAAGGAGAATATATAATTCC
>JAZSCD010000069.1:0-6164 GCA_045602745.1 Clostridia bacterium
AAATAAATGAAAATAAAGTAACTAAAAATTATTATGATGCAGATGGAAATCTAGTTACAAAAGAAATAACAACAGTAGTACAAACAAAAGAAGAAATTGGACAATTGGGAATAGGAGCAAGTAATAAAGGAAATGTATTAAAACTAGAAACAACATTATTATCATCAAATGGTGGAGATGTAGGAACAAATATAGCAAGTTATATAGCAGAAATAACAAGATACTCAAATGCAGCAGGAAGAGAAAATATGGCAGTACCAGAGAATTTAAGTTATGTACATAGTGAAGATAATAACAAAACAATGGAAAACAGCAACGAATTAGACGAATTCTGGGGAGAAACAATAATTATTTCTAAACCAACAGGACTAGATAAAAACACAATATTAATAATAACAGCAATAGCAATAAGCAGTGCAGTAGTAATAGGAGTAGGTATAATATTAATCAAAAAACACGTATTAAAAAAATAGCGTAAAATAAGCAAAAGGAGGAAATCGGTTCTTCCTTTTGTTTTTTCTTTTATTTTATTAATATCAGGAGTTAGTATATTAGTGAAGTGAGCAAGTAAATTGACAAATTATGTAAATAGATGATATAATATAATTAGCAGACCTTTTCGGTTTGACTATATTATATTTTGGAGTGGAAAAATCCTATGAAAAACATTTTAGAAATGACAGTAGCAGAATGCCAAAGAATGACAATCGGAGAAATTCTTAATGCACTTGTGGAAGAAGTTAAAAGCAATAATGACTCGACACAAATTGAAACTGTTCGGATAATCAATCAGCTTATTCAGCAGAATGAGAATGCTTTCGAAAGTAAAGTTTCATACGCATTGAGAGAATTGGGAGTACCTAATCATATTAATGGTAACGAATATCTTAAGAGTGCAATTATTAAGGTGATTAAATCTCCTGAATTGGTAAAGAATATGACAACAGTACTATATCCTACAATAGCAAAAGAATACAATACTACTTGGCAAAGAGTAGACAGAGACATTCGCTATGCAATTGAAATTGCATGGAACAAAGGAGATGAAGATTCTCTATCAAGCTATTTAGGATGCAGCAGAAAGGATGAAAAAGGAAAACCTAAAAACAGAAAATTTATTAGGAGTATTGCTTCTCAACTTCGTATTCATTTAAAGAAAGAAGGTATAATTTAAACTCCAACAAGGCTCCAGTTATAACACTGGGGTCTTTTCCTATGCATATAAATATTAAAAATAGATATAATAAATATTAATGGAAGATATTGTATGAAAAAAATGCTTGTGATATAATAATCAAAACGAGGGACATACCTCAATCTATGAGGAATACCCTTGTACTGAGGTTTGTCCCTCAAACCGTATAAAACGAAAGGAGAATATTATGTCAGAATACGAAAGCTTAAAAGAGAAACTATTTAATAATAAAAAATGTGGATGGGAAGGTTTAGGAGAAGAAGAAAAACAAAAAATAAATACATTTGCAGATGAATATATTTATTTTTTAAATAATGCAAAAACAGAAAGAGAAGCAGCAGAATTTGCAAAAGAAGTTCTTCAAAAAAATGGATTTGTAGATTTAAGAGATAAATTAGTTTTAGAGCCAGGTGACAGAGTTTACTATGTAAATAGAGGAAAAAGCATTTACATGGCTGTAATAGGAACAGACAAATTAGAAACAGGCTTAAATATTTTAGGTGCACATATAGATTCACCAAGGCTAGATTTAAAACCAAATCCATTATACGAAGACACAGGATTTGCATACTTTAAAACGCATTATTATGGAGGAATAAAAAAATATCAATGGACAACTATTCCATTAAGCATACATGGAGTAATTGTTAAAACAAGTGGAGAAAAAGTAAAAATAAATATAGGAGAAGACGAAAATGATCCAATATTTACAATAACAGATTTACTTCCACACTTAGCACAAGACCAAATGGATAAAAAATTAAGAGAAGGAATTTCAGGAGAAGATTTAAATCTTTTAATAGGAAGTATTCCGTATGGAGATGAAAAAACAAGTGAAAAAGTAAAATTAAATGTATTAAAAATACTAAACGAGAAATATGGAATAACAGAAAAAGATTTATTAAGTGCAGAAATAGAATTAGTACCAGCATTTAAAGCAAGAAGTTTAGGATTTGACAGAAGCATGGTAGCAGGATATGGACAAGACGATAGAGTTTGTGCATATGCAGAATTAAGAGCAATATTAAATATACACAATCCTAAAAAAACAGCAGTATGTATATTATCAGATAAAGAAGAAATAGGAAGTATGGGAAATACAGGAATGGAATCGCATGTATTTGATACATTTATTGCAGAATTACTAAACAAAAGAGGAGAAAATAGACCTAACTTATTAGATAAAGTATTTTGTAATTCAAGAATGTTATCAGCAGATGTTGACGCAGCATTAGACCCAATATATGCATCAGTATCAGAAAAGAATAATGCATCATTCTTAGGATATGGAATAGGATTTAACAAATATACAGGTTCAAGAGGAAAATCAGGAGCATCAGATGCAAACGCAGAATATGTAGCAGAAATAAGAGCAATGTTAGAAAGTAACAATATAGCATACCAAATAGGAGAACTAGGAAAAGTAGACGTGGGCGGAGGCGGAACAATAGCTTACATTTTAGCAAACAAAGGAATAGACGTAATAGACTGTGGAGTACCAGTGTTATCAATGCACTCACCATATGAAGTAACAAGCAAATTTGATATATACGAAAGCTATAGAACATACGAAGCATTCATGAAATAGACTAGAGGGAAAAACAAAAGGGGACAGACCCCTTTTGTTCGGAAAATTCGAATTAAATAATTTTTTGGGGGCAGAAACAAAAGGGGTCTGTCCCCTTTTGTTTGGGCGTATAAAAAAGGAGGAAATATATGCCAAGAACAGCCAGAAAAACTAGTAGAACAGTATTTTATCATGTAATAATAAGAGGAGTGAATAAAGAAACAATATTTATTGATGACAGCGATAAAGTTATGTTTTTACGTTTATTGAAATACTATAAAACAAAATTGAATTGTAGAATTCACGCATATTGCTTAATGAGTAATCATGTACATTTGTTAATAGAAGACAAAAATTTAAAAATAGGAGAGCTAATGAAAAATATTACATCTGTGTATGCAGGTGAATTTAATAAAAAACACAAAAGGATAGGACATTTGTTTCAGGATAGATATAAGAGCCAAAATGTTGAAAATCAAAGTTATCTATTATGTTTGATAAGATACATACATAGAAATCCACAAAAAGCAGGAATATGCAAAGTAGAAGAATATAAATGGAGTAGTTATAATGAAGTTATATATGGGGCTAAAATTATAGACAGAAATTTTATATTGAGTATATATAATGACAATAAGATTTTAGCTATAAATGAATTTAGGAGACAAATGACAGGAGTAAATGATGATGTATTAGATGCAGCATATATAAAAGAAAAAATATCAGATACAGAAGCAAGAAGATTAATAGAACATATAATAACAACTAAACAAATTCCTGAAATAAGCAAAGAAAGTTTGATAGAAGTGGTTGATAAAATAAGGAAAATAAAAAATATGAGCAAAGAACAAATACTTAGGATGTTAGGAGTAAAAAAGACAATGTATTATGATAATTTAAACAAGAAATAGAGGAAGAAGTGGGACAGACACCTTTTGTCCGGGATTTATATCCGGGCAAAAGGGGTCTGTCCCACTTCTTCCGCAGATTACAAATTATATAAATTACTGTCTATACATAGTTTTGCTCTTGCTGCTGTTTTTTCGTCAGATGCAAGTGCATTTTCTAAAAATTCAGGATGTGCTATTAAAAAGTTTCTCATAGTTTCATCTGGATTTTCGTAGAAGTTGTTTAACATTTCTGCTTGTATTTCGTTTATTATATTCATATTAAGTGCTTTTTCGAATAAGCTTTTGTCTATGTTAATCATTGATAATGATTTTACATTTTCATTTTCTAATTTTTCTTTTCCACCTTGCATTCTATCTACAACAACTGTACTCCATACAATTTGTGAATCTAAACTTTTTATTGCAGGAATCCAAGCTCTTATATAGCTAGATGCTTCTGTAATTAAATCTGCTATATGTAATACTTTTGCCCCTTTAACGTCTGATTTAGCAATTTCTGTTTCAAATTTGCTATCATTTATCACCATACTTAAATCTTTATATATAGTAATATGTGGTTTGCCCAATTTATTTGCAATTATGTTAGAAAAGAACCAATCTCTTCTTTCTCCACCAGAAATGTAGTTTATTTCGTTAACATCTATATTGTTATTTATAAAACTAATCATTTCATCAATTACATTTTTATAGATTTCATTTTCAGAATAATGATTTAAAGTTTTTTCAAAAACTTTTTTAGGAAGAGCTTCTTTGTCTGATTTTTCAGAGTCTATAAAGCTTAATAAATCTACAGCATTTTGCTCACTTCCATAAAGAAAATGTGTGTTTATATAATATGGTCCTATTTTGCCAGAAGTATACCAAAAAGGTTTATTATCTGGACAAATTCTTAAAGCGTTTGTTTCAAATAAATATGATACTAAATTACTCATAAAAACCTCCAATTAAATATATTTATTAAATAATAAAACAAAATTCTAATAAAGTCAAATAAAAACCTTGAAAAAAGTAATATAAAATGATAATATTGTAAAAATAGATAAGAAGGAGGAGAAAAAGTGACATTATTATTAAAAAATGGTAAATTAATAGATTATAAAACAAAAACAGAAGACTATTTTGATATTCTTATTGAAGATGGAATTATAAAAGAAATATCTAAAGAAATAAATACATTAGCAGATAGTGTTATTGATTGTACTAATTTATTTATCATACCAGGTATGATAGATATTCATTGTCATTTAAGAGAACCTGGATTTGAACATAAAGAAACTATAGAAACTGGAATGAAAAGCGCTGTTAAGGGAGGTTTTACTTCTATTTGTCCAATGCCAAATACTAAACCTGCCTGTGATAGTGTTTTAATTTTGCAGAAAATACAAGAAGAAGCAAAAAGAGTTGGAATTTGCAATGTGTTACCATATGCAGCTGTAACCATTGGAGAAAAAGGCGAAGAACCAACAGATTTTGAAAGCCTAAAAAATGCTGGAGCAATTGGATTTTCAGATGATGGTATGCCAGTAGTAAGTGCAAAAATGATGAGAGATGCAATGATTAAAGCTGAAAAACTAAATTCATTTGTTGCATCACACTGTGAAGATAAAGAACTTGGGAAAGGTGCAATAAATGCAGGAAGAGTTGCAGAGAAACTAAATGTGCAAGGAGTGTACCCAGAAGCGGAAACACTAATGGCCGCAAGAGAAGTTGAAATTGCAGAAATAAATAATGTACATGCACATGTGTGTCATATAAGTACAAAAGAAACAGCAAGACTAATTAGAGATGCTAAAAGAAGAGGCGTAAATGTAACTTGCGAAACTTGCCCACATTATTATAGCCTTACAGTAGATGAGGTATTAGTAAATGGGGTAAATGCTAAAATGAATCCTCCACTTAGAGAAAAAGAAGATATGGAAGAAATAATTAGAGCAATACAAGATGGAACTATAGATTGTATAATAACAGACCATGCTCCACACGCAAAAGAAGAAAAAGAACAAGGATTAGAAAAAGCACCAAATGGAATAGTAGGATTTGAAACAGCTTTAGCTGTAACTATAACAAATCTACTAGATAAAGGATATATATCATATTTAGATATGGTAAAACTAACAAGTTATAATCCAGCAAAAATATTAGGAATAGATAAAGGAGTAATAGAAGAAGGTAAAATAGCAGATATTACAATATTTGATCCTAATAAAGAATACATATATACAGAAGATATGATAGTATCAAAATCAAAGAATACACCATATATAGGTAAAAAACTAAAAGGACAAGTAAAATATACAATAGTAAATGGAAATGTTGTATACAAATGTTAAAAAAACTGTAGGGGCGAACTGTGTTCGTCCGAAGAAAGAACATGCAAGAACTAATTGCAAAAAAATGTAGGGGTCGCTGCCTACAGCGACCCGCAATACAAAATATAAATATAAAGGAGAGATAAAATTATGAACAATGCAATGGACAAATTAATAAGTAA
>JAZSCD010000070.1:0-6956 GCA_045602745.1 Clostridia bacterium
AAAGAAAAAATGGAACAAGTAGAATTTGCAGAAATATTGGGAATAAACTACGCAAGTTTTATTAAAATAAAAAACGAGATACAAAAAGCAAAAATAATAGATTATAGAGATAAAAAGAAGGTAGATAGGATAAAATATATACTAATGCAAGATTCAAGATATTATTCAGAAGAAGAATTAGAAAATCTGGCAAAAAAATACAATTGTGATATGAATACAATTATAATGTACATATTTTGCGCAGGAAAAAATAATGAATATACACAAGCGTACACAGATTTATTGAGACAAAAAAGAAAGATTTGGATAGGTAATACAAAATGTAGCAAAGGATTTTCAGAAAAGTATGCAAAAGTTATTTTAGATCAGTCAGATAAAATAAGCAAAATTAATAGCAAAAAGTATTGTTGTAGGCACTTACAGCCAGATATAGCAAGTGAAGCAATTGTATATTTATTGCAAAAAGGTGGTGAGATAGAAAAAAATTTTGAAGATAATGATGAAATGGCAAAAGAGTTAATAATATTAAAGATAAGAACATATATAAAATATAGATGTATGCAACAATTAAAGAAACCTAAAGAAATTAGCTATCAGGTAAGATACACAAGTTATAAAGGTGAAGGAAAAGAGGCAAATATTCTTGATAGAGTAGCAAAAGACAATTCACAAAAATTAGAAGAAGAAGTAGAAAATAGGATATTAAGATAAGAAGATGATGAGCAACTGAAAAGTATAGGACAAAAATATGCAGAATTATTAATGAGAAATATAGAACAAGGATTAACAACAGAAGAAGCATTAGGGAAAATGGAAAGTCAATTGAAAAAGAATCAAGAAGAAATACTAAAAATATTGAGAAGCTATATGATAAAAACTAAAAAAGTAAGTAAAACTAAAGATGGAGGGTTTATTTTAGGTGAATAATTTTACAAAAACGCCATTAGGGACGTATTATTTTTGCAACGAATAATTAAAATATGTTTATAAATAGCATAAATTTATCACTTTTGGAAAAAATAATTTCCAAAGGTGATTTTTTATGAAAAAGATTAGAAAAAATAGAAAAAACATAATAGCTATAATTTTATTAATAATATCTATAGCATTATTTCTATCTTACAATATATTTTTTAGAGCAGATTCAAATTCTACTTATGCTCTTTCTAAATATGGTTCAAGGGGAGACGAAGTAAGGCAGATACAAACAAAATTAAAGAGATGGGGATATTATAATGGAAATGTAGATGGAATATATGGTTCTCAAACACTTTCTGCTGTAAGATGGTTTCAATCTAAAAATGGACTTACAGTAGATGGAATCGCAGGGCCAAAAACTCTTGCTGCAATGGGGATTTTTTCTTCTAGTTCTTCAAGTTCAACAACAAATTCTAGTTCAGATTTAAATTTACTTGCAAGACTTGTTTATGCAGAAGCAAGAGGAGAACCATATACAGGACAAGTTGCAGTTGCATCTGTTGTATTAAATAGAGTAAAAAGTTCATCTTTTCCAAATAGCGTAGCAGGAGTAATATATCAATCAGGTGCATTTTCTGTTGTAAATGATGGACAAATAAATTTAACACCAAATGCTACAGCAAAAAAAGCAGCCCAAGATGCAATAAACGGATGGGACCCATCATATGGAGCTATATATTACTTTAACCCAAAAACAGCAACAAATAAATGGATTTGGTCAAGACCTGTAACTGTAACAATAGGAAATCATAGATTTTGCAAATAAAACGATTCTAGGGACAGTCCCTCTTTTGTTCCGAATGGAAACAAAAGGGGACTGCAACAGAATCGTTTAATTTTTATTATCTGAAAAAACCAAATCCTCTTCCGAATATTCTTCCGGATTTAATCCAAGCTTTGTTTTCATACTTTCCAAAAGAAATACAAATATTATAAAAAACATGCAACCAATAATTACAAGAGCATAAGAAGTAGTAGTTATGCTAAGTAAAAATGATGTAAATAGTCCCATTATTACACGTCCTATATTTTCAAGTAGTGATTTAACCGCAAATATTTTTGCATTAACATTAGAATTAGAAAAACTATTAAAATATGTTTGAAGTAGAGTAAAGTAAGGGCCTATAGTAATTCCAAATAAAATTATAGTTAATAAAACAGTAACAATTGAAAGTATATATTTAATGTTACATATTACTATTAAACCTGTAATTATAAATGAAGAAACTAAAGAAAGAGATATCCAGGAAAGAGCCCTGTTCTTAAATTTTTTATGGAACCAGTTGTACTTTTGGGATGATATAGAAGAAAGTATTTGGCAACCAGCTACAATAATTCCAAAGTATTGTTCTGGTACATAAAGATCTACTAAAATACTACTTCTAAGTGTTCCGAATACTGAATAAAATGCCCAAAAACATAATGAAAAAATAAGTAATGATTTTAAACGGTTAGATTTCATAATTTGTTTAAAAGTAATTAACATATCTTTATAATGATCTATAAAACCAGGACTTTTGGTGTTTTGTGTATTATTTTCTAAATTTATTGGATTTTCAAATGCTAGAGAAATTATTGTTGAAGCTAAACAGCAAATAAAACACATAATCATTGGAATATATGGATTTACTACATATAAAAAACCAGTAGCAATAGAAGAAATAGCATCAAATATATAATAAAAACTAGTCCCTTTTCCATAAATTTTAGAATATATATTAGATGAAAATGATGATTTAGGAATAGAATCAGATAATATAGTAGGTTCACATATTCCCTTAAAATTATAGCCAATTGCTTGAATAAGAAATGCAAAAATCAAAAACAAGAAGTTTTGTCCTATAATCATTAATATAATACTTATAGTAACAAGTATGTTACCAAGTAATAAAGATTTTTGTTTTCCTAGTAAATCTACAATATTTATGCAAATAATTTGAAAAAGAATACGAAAAATCCCATAAAAAGAATCTGCAATTAAGACCTCAGATGCAGTAAAGTCCTTAACTTGAGTTAAAAATAAAAATACTATTGCATAATAAAATAGTAAATCCCAAGAAAGCATTTGATACAATGGATATATTTTCATATTATTCTTTCTTATCATTTGTTCATTCATTATATTTATCTCCTAAATTATAATTCAACATTATTATATATTAATAATATTAATTTAGCAAGAAAAATTGTAATATGTTGAGGGGATTTCCAGGGACTGTCCCTAAAAAGTAGCAGCTTGACTGAGACTTTTTGGGACTGTCCTGAAATTCACGAAAATAGTATCAACATAGAATTTGTATAAATTGACGATTCAGGACAGTCCTACAAATTACAATTTGTTTTACAACACAAATTTACATTTGACTTTTTATACATATATTGATAATATATAGGCATGAGTGGAGGAGAAAATGAATTTATACCCAAAAATATATTTAGAAAATGTAAAAGAAATAACAATAGAATTATTAAAAGATAATAAAATTAAAGGTCTTTTATTGGATGTTGATAATACGCTAATAGATTTTAATTTTAAAATATTAGAAGGTTCAAAAGAATGGTGCGAAGATTTAAAAAGTAAAGGAATAAAGCTTTGTATATTATCTAATACCAATAAAATAGAAAAAGTAAAAAGGGTAGCTAATGAATTGAATTTGCCATATATAAATTTTGCAAAAAAACCATTTAAAAGTGGATTTAAAAAAGCAGCAAATTTATTAGAATTGGATGCTAAAAATATTGCAGTTGCTGGAGATCAAATAATGACAGATGTACTGCGGAGGAAACAGAATGGGAATGTTTACTATTCTTACTAAACCACTAGATAAAAAAGATATATTTATAACAAGAGTAAAAAGACCAATAGAGAATTTTATAATAAAAAAATATTTAAAGAAAACACAAAAGAAGGAAGGAGATAAAAATGTATTTTAATGATGTACATATATTATATTATGTTATATTAGCTATGGTAGGAGGTCTTGTTGGACAATTTGTTGACTATTGTAGTAGAAGTTTTTTAAAGGAACAAAAAATATTTTCAAAAGAGAGTTACGCAAAATATAAAAGGATAATGCTTCCAAATTACATATTAATTGCTATTACTGTAGTTGGATATATATTATTGTTATACAAATTTGGTATAGGAAATGCGTTAGATAAAAATTTAGATTTAATAAAATATTTATTGTTATTACCAATGCTTGAATGCGCATTTTTTGTAGATTTAAAAGAACAAATAATACCAAATAGACTTAATTTACTTATGTTTGAGATTCGGATTAGTTTTTGTATTTTTACATGGATTTACTAATATAAATATTGCATTAAATATGCTTTTAGGAATGTTAGCAGGAGGAGGAATATTTTTACTTATTACATTACTTGGAGGCCTTATTGCTGGTAAAGAAGCAATGGGAATGGGAGATGTAAAACTAATGGGAGCACTAGGATTATATTTTGGACTTCAAAATATAGTTTTAATATCAGTGTTAGCATTTTTAATTGGAGCAATTGGAAGCATTATATATATGATAGCAAGCAAGAAAAATGCAGATAATTATATACCATTTGGTCCATTTATAGTAATATCAACAGTTATAACAATTTTTGTACCATTTAGCGTATTATTTAATATGCTTATGGAATTCTTTACATTAGGAATGTATTAATATGCTAAATATTTTAAATTTTGAAGGAGGTGATTATTTATGAACTATAAAATACGTGCTTTAAGGGAAAGATTAAAAAGTTTAAATTTAGAAGGAATGATTGTTTCTAATCCAATTAATATAAAATATTTAACTAATATTAATCCTGATGTAGAAGGTATATTATTAATTACAAGAAAAGAAAACATATATTTAACCTATACAATGTTTATAGAAGATGTAAACAGAACATTAACGATAGATGATGAAATTATAGTTGTAGATACAAGAGATGTGTCTAAAGAAGAAGCAGAAAAATTTTTCGTGTTTTGTGAAAATATAGGCTTTGAAGAGAATTATGTAACATATGAAAAATATAAAAGACTAAAACAAAGATACAGAATTAACAATATGGTAGAAACAGAGGGAATTATAGAAAAACAAAGAATGATAAAGGACAAAGAAGAAATAAAAAACATAAAAAAAGCATGTGAGATAACAGATAAATGCTTTGAACATTTAATAACATTTATAAAAGAAGGTATGACAGAAAAAGAAATTGCATTAGAAATAGAAATGTTTTTTAAAACGCATGGAGCGGATGGTATTTCATTTGATCCTATAGTTGCAAGTGGGCCAAATTCTTCTATTCCACACTGGAAACCATCTGATAGAAAAATAAAAATGGCGGATCCAATATTAATTGATATGGGATGCAAATATAATGGTTATTGCTCTGATATGACAAGGACTATATTTATGGGATGCATTTTGGAAGAAATAAAACCAGTATATGATTTAGTACTTAAAAATCAACAGAATGTATTAGAAGAAATGAGAAGTAATTCTAGTATAAAGAATATAGCTAGAAGAGTTGAAGATAGTTTTAAATTTAATAATTATAATTTAATACATGGTTTAGGACATGGGGTAGGATTAGAAATACATGAAATGCCTAATATAAATAATAATGGTGAAAGCTTTTTAAAAGAAAATATGATTGTAACAGATGAACCAGGAATATATTTACCAGGGAAATATGGAATTAGAATAGAAGATACTGTATTAATTAATAAAACAGATTGTATATCACTTACAAAATCAAACAAAGAATACGTTGTTATATAGCAAGGAGAAAACATAATTAAAATTAGTAATTTAATATAATTACTAATTTTTTTATTGAATATAAAAAATAAATAGGATTGAAAAAAATGGTAAAAAGGTGTATAATATTTACATAATATATTTAAAGGAGAAAAAATATGCCAAGAATACAAAAAATTACAGCATCAATGTTATTAAAAAAGTATAAAAAATTTTTGATAGGAAGAATAGAAGAGATTGATAGAACTATTTTTTTCAATCACTTTAGTAATGATTTAAAAGAAAATATTCTATTGTATTTTGCAAGCAAATATCCTGAAGAGTATAAAAAAGGAAAACTTGATACTATTGAAAGAATCAAACAAAGTCATTCAAAAGAATATAATAATTATTTGTTTGATAAAATGAAAAGTGAGTTAGAGAATGAAGAAGAAATTAATACAGATGAAAATTTAAAATTACTTATATTTTTAGTATTGTATAAAAACTGTAAAGGTGAAATGTCACAAGAAGAATTGGAAGAATTAAAATATATGTATTTAGGAAAAGAGAAAGAGTATTTTATTCTTCAAGAAAGAAATGGAAAGAATCTTGTTATTACAAAAGAAAACCAACAAAAATTGGGAGATATAAAAGATTATAAAACAAGAAAATTATTCGAGGATGTTTTATTTAGAATTATAATGCAACAGGATTTAGAAAATATAATAAAAGATAAATATTCAAAAGAAGTATTTCCTTACATTTCTGGAGAGATTTTAAGAGATATTTTAATAAAACAGGGAGTAGACATTGATAAGGAAACAGTGGAAAGTATTAGTAAATACATAGAAGGAGATTATTTGGATGAGGATATTGAATTGCAATATACACAAAAAGTAAAAGAATTTTTTAATAATGAGTTTCAGTTATTAGATAAAAATAACTTGTTATTATGTGCAGCAGGAAGAATAATCTTAGGAATAGAGATGATTAAAGAAAATAAGGACATAGGGATGTACTTCGAAGAAGAAGAACAAAAAAAGTACGGAATGATAAATTCTATACAACTATTAAGAGATATTTATGCAGAATTATCAAAAAATATATATCATAATGGAAAAGAATATACTTTAACTGAGGATGATCAAGAAATAATAATAGTAACAAAAGAGAAAATAGGTAAATTTTTGCAAAGATGTACTGATTATGAATATCTTTCTGATGAAGATATAAAAGAAA
>JAZSCD010000071.1:0-2184 GCA_045602745.1 Clostridia bacterium
GTACTACGCAAATGTACCTATGGTATCAGCTATAATGCAATCAGTTTCAGGAGAAAAAATGGGAATCGCATTAGCTAGAGAAGGTGGACTTGCTTTTATTTTTGGTTCTCAATCAATAGAATCTCAAGCAGAAATGGTTTACCATGTAAAAAAACACAAAGCAGGATTTGTAATTAGTGATTCAAACGTTAAATCAGGAACAACTTTAAAAGAAGTTTTAAAATTAGTAGAAGAAACAGGACATTCTACAGTTATAATTACTGATGATGGAACAGCTAGTGGAAAATTCTTAGGAATTGTAACAAATAAAGATTATAGGTTATCAAGAGATAATCAAGATGAACCAATAGATAATTTTATGACAAAAAAAGAAAATGTTATTTGGGCACCTAAAGGAATAACACTTTCAGAAGCAAATGATATTATATGGGAAAAGAAAATTAATTGTCTTCCAATATTAACAGAAGAAGGAAACTTAAAATATTTAGTATTTAGAAAAGATTATGAAGATAGAAAAAATAATCCAAATTCTTTATTAGATGAAAATAAGAGATATATAGTGGGAGCAGGAATAAATACAAGAGATTACGAAGAAAGAATACCAGCATTAGTAGATGCAGGTGTTGATATACTTTGTATGGATTCTTCTGATGGATATTCTGTATGGCAAAAAAATACTATTGATTTTGTAAGAGCAAAATATGGTGAAGATGTTAAAATAGGTGCTGGAAATGTAGTAGATAGAGAAGGATTTAGATATTTAGCAGATGCCGGAGCAGACTTTATAAAAGTTGGAGTTGGTGGAGGATCTATCTGCATAACTCGTGAAACAAAAGGTATAGGGAGAGGACAAGCTAGTGCTTTAATGGAAGTAGTAGATGAAAGAAATAAATATTTTGAAGAAACAGGAATTTATATACCAGTTTGTTCAGATGGTGGAATAGTATATGACCATCATATAACACTTGCACTTGCAATGGGTGCTGACTATGTAATGATGGGAAGATATTTTGCAAGATTTGACGAAAGTCCAACAAGAGTTGTTAAAGTAGGAAATAACTTTGTTAAAGAATATTGGGGAGAAGGATCAAATAGAGCAAGAAACTGGCAAAGATACGATTTGGGTGGAGAAGCTAAAAACAAACTTGCATTTGAAGAAGGTGTTGATTCTTACATACCATATGCAGGACCATTAAAAGAAAACCTAGATATAACAGTTGCAAAAATAAAATCAACAATGTGTAACTGTGGTGCTACAACAATTCCAGAACTTCACAAATATGCAAGACTTACAATGGTATCAGAAGTAAGTATTTCAGAAGGTGGAGCACACGATGTAATGCTTAAAGAAATAGATCATTCTTATAAATCATAATAAATGGGAGGAAATAAAATGGAAAGTAATGTACGTCCAGAAACAATGCAAAGAATAAATTCAAAAGAATTAGCAGAAGAATTTATTGAAGAACAAGTAAAAAAAATTCAAGAACAAGTTGGAGATAAAAAAGTATTATTAGCACTTTCAGGAGGGGTTGATTCATCTGTTCTTGCAGCTTTATTAATAAAAGCAATTGGAAAACAACTAGTATGTGTACATGTTAATCATGGACTTTTAAGAAAAGGTGAACCAGAAGAAGTTGTTGAAGTATTTAGAAATCAAATGGATGCAAACTTAGTTTATGTTGATGCAATAGATCGTTTTTTAGATAAACTTGCAGGAGTTTCAGATTCTGAACAAAAACGTAAAATAATAGGTGCTGAATTTATAAGAGTATTTGAAGAAGAAGCTCGTAAACAAGAAGGAATAGAATTTTTAGCACAAGGTACAATTTATCCAGATATAATAGAAAGTCATGGAGTAAAAGCTCATCACAATGTAGGAGGATTACCAGAAGACTTACAATTCGAACTTGTTGAACCATTGAAATTTCTTTACAAAGATGAAGTAAGAGTTGTAGGAAATACTTTAGGATTGCCAGATACAATGGTATATCGTCAACCATTTCCAGGACCAGGATTAGGAGTTAGATGTCTTGGTGCAATAACAAGAGAAAGACTAGAAGCTGTACGTGAATCTGATGCTATCTTAAGAGAAGAATTTGCTAAAAATGGCTTAGAAGGTAAAGTTTGGCAATACTTTACAGCAGTTCCTGATTTTAAATCTGTTGGAGTTTCAGAAGGGAA
>JAZSCD010000072.1:0-11082 GCA_045602745.1 Clostridia bacterium
AAAGAATTCGAGGACCCTTTTAAGGGTCGCTAGAGAGTTGTGAGCAGTTGGCGGAACAGCGTGCCCTTTGAGGGGCCGCTGGCAACAGACCCTTATAGGGTCAAAGCAAAACCTCGCGTTTCACGCGAGGCTGCTATTTTAAAATAAATCTATTTACAATATTTCACTCGTGTGGTATATTATTAAAAGATTAAGAAAGAGGTAAAGATATGAAAATAGGAATAGTAGGGTTACCAAACGTAGGAAAAAGTACAATGTTTAATAGTATAACAAATGCAGGAGCAGAATGTGCAAATTATCCATTTTGTACAATCGAACCAAATGTAGGAGTTGTACCTGTTCCAGATGAAAGATTAGAAGTATTAACTAAAATGTATAATGCTGTAAAAACTACACATGCAATTGTAGAATTTGTAGATATTGCAGGACTTGTAAAGGGAGCAAGCAAAGGTGAAGGATTAGGAAATAAATTTTTATCTCATATTAGAGAAGTTGATGCAATTGCTCAAGTTGTAAGATGTTTTGAAGATTCTAATATCGTCCATGTAGATGGAAATATTAATCCATTAAGAGATATAGAAACAATAAACTTAGAATTAATTTTTGCAGATATAGAAACTGTAGAAAAAAGACTAGATAAAGCAAGAAAAATGTTAAAAGCAGATAAGAAATATCAAATAGAAATAGATATGTTAGAAAAAATAAAAAAACATTTAGAAGAAGAAAAACCAGTTAGAACTTTAGACTTTAATGAAGAAGAAAAAGAAATATTAAAAGAAATAATGTTTCTTACAGCAAAACCAATTATATATATATGCAATGTTTCAGAAGAACAATTACAAGATTCAGAAAATGATGGAAATGTTTTAAAAGTTAAAGAATATGCTAAAACTGAAAATACTATAGCGATTCCACTTTGTGCAAAGATTGAAGAAGAATTAACAGGACTGGATGATAATGACAAAAAAGAAATGATAGAAGCTCTTGGATTAAAAGAATCTGGATTAGATAGAGTGATAAAAGAAAGTTATTCTATTTTAGGTTTAATGTCATTTTTAACAGCGGGTGAACCGGAAGTAAGAGCATGGACTATAAAAAAAGGAACAAAAGCTCCTGCAGCTGCAGGGAAAATACATTCAGATATACAAAGAGGTTTTATAAAAGCAGAAATTGTATCTTATGATGACTTAATAAATGAAGGCTCAATGGTTAAGGCAAAAGAAAAGGGATTGGTTAGATCAGAAGGTAAAGAATATATTATTCAAGAACGGTGATATAGTATTATTTAAATTTAATGTATAAAATTTAAAAAAAGTATTGCATTATTTTTTAAAATGTAGTATAAATATAAAAGAATTAATTATAATAATAATATAAAAAGAGGAGAAAGAAAATGTTAAAAGAAAAAACAAAAGAATTAATAGTATGTATAATTTCAGTAATTGCATTAATTTTAGCAATAACAACAAATGTATTTGCGAATTCTGTTACAGATTTAAATGAATTGCTAGGAAACAATAATAACAATGAAGAAAATTATACACAGATTTTAAATGAAAAAACACCAAATAATGTAGTACCAAATAATGTAGTACCAAACAATACAGCAAATACAATGCCAAATGCAGGTGTTAGTTATTCATCAATAATAATAATTGCAATTACATCACTTTCTGCAATATATGCATATAAAAAAATAAAGGATTATAATAATTTTTAATAATAATTGATAAAACTGCCTACAAATTATGTTGGCAGTTTTGTTATTCTATAGCTTTAATAATTAACCTGTTTTTAGTAATGTTATTACAAGTAACTAAGGTTATTTCTTTTTTCCCATTTGTATTTTGAGAGGTACAAGAAGTATCGTTTTTAGAAGTTTCAAATTTATTGTATATAGAGTAAGTGACAAGCTGATTATTAGAATTATATATATTAATTGTATCATTAATTTCTAATTTATATAAATTACTAAAAAACATATTATTGTCATAATTGTGAGCAGCTATGCAAAGATTTCCTACTTTATTGGGATATGGACCATGAAATCTGCATGCAGAAATTTTTAAGAGTTCATCATTTACATCTGATAAAATAGGATATTTGACATTAATTTTAGGAATTTCAATAATGCCTATTACAGAATAATTGCTATTTTTATTTAATTGTACAGTAGTATAATTTTGAGATTTAGAGTAAAGACGTTCTAAACTAAATGTGTTTAGTAATGTATTTGAAATGTTTTCTTTTTTTATTCCAATAATATAAAAACACAGACAATAAATAGTATAAAAAATAATAAGTATTAACGATATAAAAAGTTGAATTTTAAAAAGTTTTATATATTTTTTTCTTTTTTTAAAGTTTTTAATTTCTAAAATTTGATTCATAATATGTTAGTTTATATAAATAGAAAATAAATATACGATTAAATCAAGTTTTTCTTAGAAAAAACTTGATTTTTTTGAAAAAATAGGGTACAATAAATATGCAATTATATAAAAAAACTAGAAGAGTGGGAATAAATCCCGCTCTTAAATTTTGAAAAGGAGAAAACAAGTTTGTCAAGTATAGAAGAAAAAATAGAAAAATTAACATCTGCAATTATTAAAAATTTGGGTTATGAGTTGTATGATGTAGAATATGTTAAAGAAGGAAAAGACTACTTTTTAAGAGTATATATAGAATCTGAAAAACGGAATAGATTTAAATGACTGCGAAAAAGTAAGTAACCAAATAACTGAAATTTTAGATAAAGAAGATCCAATTAAAGAACAATATTTTTTAGAAGTATCTTCTACCGGAGTAGAAAAAACTTTAAGAAAAGAAAGACACCTAAGGGAAAACATTGGTGGAGAAGTACAAATAAAATTGTTTAGAGCAATAGATGGAAAAAAAGAATACAAAGGCATCTTGAAATATTTTAACAAAGATAGTTTAATTATATTAAACAATCAAGAAATAACGATAGATAGAAAAAATATATCACAAATTAAAACAGTATATAATTGGTAAAGAAAGGATGATAGAAAATGAAATCAATAGAAAGTAAAGAATTAATAATGGCAATTGAAGAATTAGAAAAAGAAAGAGGGATAAACAAAGATTATTTATTGGAATCTTTAGAAGCAGCATTAGTTACAGCATATAAAAGAAATTTTGATTCAGCAGAGAATGTGAAAGTAACAATGGATGCAGAAACTGGAGATATAAAGGTTTTTTCTTTAAAAGAAGTTGTAGAAGAAGTTGAAGATGATATGCTACAAATAAGTTTAGAAGAAGCGAAAAAACAAGATAAAAAAGTTAATTTAGGGGATATGATGCAGTTAGAAATAATTCCTAGAGATTTTGGAAGAATAGCAGCTCAAACTGCTAAGCAAGTGATTGTTCAAAAAATCAGAGAAGCAGAAAGAAATATGGTTTATACAGAATATAATGATAGAAGAGGAGAAATTGTATCAGGAATTGTGCAAAAGTCAGAAGGCGGAACTGTTGTATTAGATTTAGGAAAATTAGAAGGAATAATGCTTTTAAAAGATCAAATACCTACAGAGAACTATAAAGTAAATGATAAAGTAAGAGCTTATGTAGTAAGTGTAGAAAAAGGTATAAAAGGTGTACCACAAGTTTTAGTTTCTAGAAGTCATCCTGATTTTGTAAGAAAATTATTTGAATTTGAAATACCAGAAATATATGAGGGGTTAATAGAAATAAAGAGTGTATCAAGAGATGCTGGCTCTAGAAGTAAAGTTGCAGTATATTCTACAAACGAAAATATAGATCCAGTTGGTTCATGTGTTGGACAAAAAGGAATTAGAATACAAAATATAATAAATGAATTAAAAGGTGAAAAAATAGATGTAATAGAATGGGATGAAGATCCAGCAGTGTTTATTTCGGCTGCATTGCTTCCAGCGCAAGTTATGGCTGTAGATGTAAAGGAAGAAGAAAAATTTGCACAAGTAATTGTTCCAGATGATCAATTATCATTAGCAATAGGAAAATCAGGACAAAATGCAAGACTTGCTGCAAAACTTACAAATTGGAAAATCGATATAAAAAGCGAAAGCCAATTTAGAGAAATAATTGCAAATATGCAAAATGAAGAAGTAGAACAAGAAGAAACAGCAGAATAGAAAATAGCAGATAACTAAAAAAACTGACATCAGTAATTCATACGGGGGACATAGCTCCTCCATATAGGAATACAAAGGGGAAAGCTGTGTCCCCATACCTTAGAAAAAATTTTGAATAAATGATAGAACTGAAAGGAAAGAGTATGAAAAAAATTGTACAAAGAATGTGCATGGGATGCAATAACAAAAAAGATAAAAGAGAACTAATTAGAATTGTATTAAGTAAAACAGGGGAAATTACAATAGATAAAACAGGCAAGTTACAAGGACGAGGAGCATATATATGTGATAGTATAGATTGTTTGGAGAAAGTTATAAAAACAAAAAGGTTAGAGAAAAGTTTTAACACAAAAATAGAAGAAGATATTTATAATAAATTAAGGGGTGTAATTATTGATAACGAAAATTAAAAAAAACATAAATGTAAAAATAAAATTGGGGGGTGAAGCTATTGGGTAAAATAAAAATACATGAAATAGCAAAAAAAATAGGAGTAAATAGTAAGGAAGTAGTAGAAAAGGCTATAGAATTAGGAATGGAAGTAAAATCGCATATGAGTAGTATAGAAGAAGAAGAAGCAAAAAAATTAGAATCAAAGTTTTCTGGAGTAAAAAAAGAGGTAAAAGAGAAAAAAGAAATTCCAGTAATTATAAGAAGAGAAGTTATATTAACAGAAGAAAATAACAAAAAAGAGCAAAAAGTAGAAGAAAAAAAACAATCTAGAGATGTTGGTTTTATAGAAAGAGAAAGAAAAAAAGACTACAATATAGTGTATAGAAATAAACCTAATAGACCTCTTACTGTAAGTGAATTATTTGGTACAAAAACACCTGAAAAATCAAAAACAGAAAAACCAAAGGAAGAACCTAAAATAGTAGAAGCTCCTATTGAATCTAAAGTAAGTGATACACCAAAAGAATCTGAAAAACTAAAGGTAGAAGAATCAAAAAACAATATTACTACCCAACAAAAACAATATAGTAATCAAATAAATGTTAATAACAAACCATTTAACAGAGAAAGAGATAGTCAAAATGGAAGACCATATAATGGCAATTACTCAAATAATGGTAATAAACCGTTTAATAGAGATGGAAATAAGCCATTTAATAAAGAAAGAGATAATCAAAATGGAAGACCATATAATAGCAATTACTCAAATAATGGAAATAGAACATTTAATAGAGATGGTAATAGACAATTTAATAATAGAGGACAAGAAGGAAGAAACCAAGGTGGATATGGAAGAAGACCACTTGATGAAAAAGGAATAGAAAAGAATATTAAAAATATAATGTCAGCTGATATTGTTGAAAAAGAAAGTGTTAGAGAATATGCAAATAAATCTATAGATAAGCAAAAAAATAATAGATATGAAGAAAAAACTAATAAAAAATCTTCTAAATCTAGAAAAGGTGGATATGAAGAAATAAGTAACCACAAATTAAAAGACTTAAAACAACAAGATAGATTATCAAATATGTTTGATGAAGGTTCAATGCTTGATTATTATGATTTAACAACAACAAGAGGAAGAAGAAGTAAAAAGAAAATTAATCAAGATGAAGATAGAGTAAAACAAAAAATATTTGAATTAACAGATATTACAATTCCAGAAAGCATTAGTGTAAAGGATTTAAGTGCAGAACTTAAAAAAACTAGTGGAGAAATCATAAAAAAACTATTAGGATATGGAATTATGGCAACAATAAATAACGAGGTAGATTTTGATACAGCATTCTTAATAGCAGAAGAATTTGGAGTAACAGCACACAAAAAAGAAGTTGTTACAGATGAAGATATACTATTTGATGATAGTGAAGACAGAGAAGAAGACTTAAAAGAGAGACCACCAGTAATAGTTGTTATGGGACACGTTGACCATGGTAAGACATCACTTCTAGATGCAGTAAGAGAAACAAATGTAATAGAAGGAGAAGCAGGTGGAATTACTCAAGCAATTGGTGCATACCAAGTAGAAATAAATGGTAGGGAAATAACTTTCTTAGATACACCAGGACACGAAGCATTTACTGCAATGCGTGCAAGAGGTGCACAAATAACAGATATTGCAATACTAGTAGTTGCTGCAAATGATGGTGTAATGCCTCAAACAGTAGAAGCAATAAACCATGCTAAAGCAGCTGGAATACCAATAATTGTTGCAATTAATAAAATAGATGTAGAAGGAGCAAATCCAGATAAAGTAAAACAAGAACTTGCAGAACATGATTTAGTATCTGAAGAATGGGGAGGAGATACAATATTTGTTCCAATTTCTGCAAAGAAAAGAATAAATATAGATAATCTTCTAGAAATGGTACTTTTAGTTGCAGATATGAAAGAACTAAAAGCAAACCCTAAAAAACAAGCAAAAGGAACTGTAATTGAAGCAAAACTAGATAAAGCAAAAGGTCCAGTTGCTACAATGCTTGTACAACGTGGTACTTTAGATGTTGGAGATACAATACTTGTAGGTTCTGTTATTGGTAGAATAAGAACAATGACAGATGATAAGGGTCATAAAGTTAAAAAAGCAGGTCCTTCGACACCAGTAGAAATAACAGGTTTAGCTGCTGTTCCAGAAGCTGGAGAAACTTTCTATGAAGTTAAAGATGAGAAAACTGCTAAACATTTAATGGAAACAAGAAAACGTAAGCCTAGAGAAAAAGCATTAAATGCAACCAATAAGGTTACTTTAGATGATTTATTTAGCCAAATAGAAAAAGGAAACTTAAAACAATTAAATATTATAGTAAAAGCAGATGTACAAGGTTCTGTAGAAGCTGTAAAACAATCATTAGAAAAATTGTCTAATGATGAAGTTAAAGTTAAAGTAATACATGCAAATGTAGGTGCAGTAACAGAAAGCGATGTTACACTTGCAAATGTTTCAAATGCTATAATAATTGCATTCAATGTAAGACCAGAGCCAATTGCAAAAGATATGGCAGAAAAATCAGAAGTAGAAATAAAAACATATTCTGTAATATACAATGCTATAGAAGACATAGAAGCTGCAATGAAAGGAATGTTAGACCCTGTATTTAAAGAAGTAGTAATTGGTAATGCAGAAGTTAGACAGACATTTAAAATCTCTGATGTTGGTACAATTGCTGGATGCTATGTAACAAATGGAAAAGTTGCAAGAAATGCAGGAGTAAGAGTTTTAAGAGATAATGTTGTAATACATGATGGAAAATTAATTTCATTAAAAAGAATGAAAGACGATGCAAAAGAAGTAGCATCAGGATATGAATGTGGAATTCAAATAGAGAACTTTAATGATATTAAAGAAGGAGATATTATTGAAGCTTTTATCATGGAACAAGTAAAACAATAATGAAAAGCGAATGAAATAAAACGAATGAAAATCAGCATCTTGCACATTTTCTATCAACAATAAAATCCTCAACGTGCACACGCACGCCTCCGGTTTTATTGTTGATAGAAAATGCACAATCTACTAATTTTGATTCGTTTTAGAAAATTTGTATCTGTAGGGGTCGATGCCCACATCGACCCGATTAATGCAAAAATGTGTAGGGGCGACTAGTAGTCGCCCGCACTCCAGAGAATTTGCTAAAATTAATAGTGAAGAATGAATAGTGAATAGTACAAAATTTGCAAAGCAAATTTTGATGTAGGGGCAGGTCTTGTGCCTGCCCACAAAAAAAGGAGAAAAGAATGAAAAAACCAAAAGGTGGAGGAAATCGTTTAAATAGAATAAATGAAGAATTAAAAAGAGAAATTAGTAATATAATTAACTATGAGGTTACCAATTCAAATGTTACAGGAATGATTAGCGTGACTTCTGTTAAAATTTCTCCTGATTTAAGATATGCAAAAGTATTTTTAAGTATTCTTAATTCTAGAAATACTAAACAAACTTTGGCAGCGTTAAAATCTTCTTCGGGATTTATTAGAAGTAGAATTGCTGCAAAAATAAATTTAAGAGTAACTCCAGAATTAGTATTTGAATTAGATGAATCTATGCAATATGGAGAAAGAATAGACACAATTTTAAAAGACATTATGAAAGATATAAAACCAGAAGACGAGAATTAATTTCAAAAAACATAGGGGCGACCATTAGTCGTCCGTACATAAATGGATAGACCGTATAAATGTAGGGGCATGGTTCCAGCCCTGCCCGGTGAAAATCTATTGGAGGGAGAGAGAAACCTCGCCCCTAGAGAATAAAAAATGAGGAGATATTAAGGATGACCCTAGATAATATTATAGAAGAAATAAATAAAGCAAATAGCATTGTAATATTAACACACGAAAATCCAGATGGAGATGCCATTCGGAAGCAGTTTAGCATTATATAATGGATTAAAACAATTAAATAAAGATGTATATGTAATAATACCAGAATTTCCAAAAACATTTAAATTTTTACCAAATAGTAACGAAATAAAAAAAGAAGGAAGAACTGAAAAATATGATTTAGCAATCGCATTAGACTGTGGAGATATAAAGAGACTAAATGGATTTGCAAATTATTTTGAAGATGCAAATGCAAAAATATCAATAGACCATCATAGTGCAAATACAATGTTTGCAGATTATAATTTTGTTAATCCTACAGCCCCAGCTTGTGCACAAATATTAATAATTGTTTTGCAAGCATTAGGAATAGAAATAAACAGAGAAATAGGAACATGTCTTCTTACAGGAATAATTACAGATACAGGAGGATTTAAATATTCAGGTGTTACAGCAGAAACTTTTGAATTTGCAGCAGAACTTTTAAATAGTGGAGTGAATGTATCTAGTATTTATAAAAAAGTTCTTCAAACTTTATCAAAACCAAGTTTTGAGTTAACAAGAATTGCTATGAATAGATTGGAATTCTTAGAACAAGGGAAAATAGCTTTTACATATATAACAAAAAAAGATGAAGAAGAAGTTGAAGCTGGAAATAATGACCATGAAGGAATTGTAGAAATGGGAAGAGATATAGAAGGAGTTGAAATCTCTATATTCTTAAGAGAAACAGAAAATGGTTATAAAATTTCTTTACGTTCCAATGAATATGTTAATGTATCTGATATATGCTTAATGTTTAGTGGAGGAGGACACATAAGAGCAGCAGGAGGAAACATAAATCTTCCATTCGAACAAGCAAGAGAAAAATTAATAGAAGAATGTAAAAAACATTTGAGATAAAATTTTAATCAGAGTAAATTTGTATGTGCATATAAAGTTTATATAATATATTGTTTATGAGTGAACGCTGTGGGGACTGGCAAGTTATAGGCTGTTACACAAAATCAAATCCGCTTGCAGGTTTTGTGTTACAGCCTATTACGCAGTTGGGGGAGAACGAATAAACAATATATTATATAGAAATTAAGTACAAATGTAAGGGAGCAAAAAATGGACGGAGTAATTATAATAAACAAACCAAAACAATATACATCACACGACATAGTAAATATTGTAAGAAAACAATTAAATATAAAAAAAGTAGGACACACCGGTACGTTAGACCCTAATGCTACCGGTGTTTTACCCATTTTAATAGGCAAGGCAACAAAAATATCTAAATATTTAGTAGAACACAAAAAAACATATATTGCTACAATAAAACTAGGAGAAAAAAGGGATACTGGAGATTCAGAAGGAAATATTATAGAAAAAGATTTAAAATTAAAACTAATAGAGATAGATAGATTAGAAGAAGTATTAAAAAGTTTTTTAGGTAAGCAAAAACAGATTCCTCCTATGTATTCAGCAATAAAAGTAGATGGAAAAAAATTATATGAATATGCAAGACAAGGACAAGCAGTACAAATAAAACCAAGAGATATAGAAATATATAGTATAAGTTTAAAATCATATAAAGAAGATGAAATTGTATTTAAAACTGAATGTTCTAAAGGTACATATATAAGAGTGCTTTGCGAAGATATCGCAAAAGAATTAGGAACACTGGGATATATGAAAGAATTACAAAGAACTACAGTTGATAAATTTAAAATAGAAGAAAGTATAGAGTTAGAAAATCTTAATCAAGAAATAGTAGAAAAAAAATTAATTACAATAGAAAAAATATTTATTAATAAACGAAGAATAGATTTAAATGATAGAAAACTAGAATTATTTTTAAATGGTGTTCAATTAACATATGAACTAAAAAATAATACATATAGAATATATAATAAAAATAAGTTTATAGGATTGGGAATTATAAAAAATAATTTATTAAAAAGGGATATAGTAATTTAAAGAAAAATATGGTAAAATGGTTCTAGGGACTGTCCCTCTTTTGTCCATTTGTGGACAAAAGGGGACTGTCCTGAACCATACAATAAATAATAAAGAATGAATAGTGAAGAGTGAAGAATAGAAAATTCACTCTGTGAATTTTGAAAGGAGAATATACACATGACAAGTTTATTTAGTTATTTAATTACAATGTTTGGAGGAATATTCTGGTTAATTAGATTAGTAATAGCTGTAGCATATACAATGAGTGCAGATATAGGAATAGAACCGTTAGATTTTAATATAGAAGTAACATTATTGTTTGTTACATTATTCTGCATGATATTTATAATAAAAAGAAACATAATAGGAGCATTAGTTTATTTTGTAGGATATGGATTATATTTTGGAACAGATTTAATTAATGGAATAACAAATATTATTAATGGGCAAACAGGACTCGTAGATTATGCATCATTATTCCTATCTTTAATAGGTGTTTTAATTCCATTTTTCACAGTAATGGATATATTTTTAAATAAAGAAAGAAAAGGTAGTACTAAAGATAAAAAAACAGATTGGTTTTATGAAAATGAAGAATACACAAGAAAACTAGATGAAAGAGCAGACGAAAATCAGTATAAATTTTAAATAGATTAATTAAATTGCGATTTGTATGGTAACATTAATTGCAAACGTTGTAGGGGCAGGGCTTGTGGCCGCCCCAAGA
>JAZSCD010000073.1:0-10852 GCA_045602745.1 Clostridia bacterium
AGACAATGGTACGTTCAGGTGCAATGGATATTATTGTTATCGACTCTGTTGCGGCTCTTGTTCCTAGACAAGAGATTGAAGGTGATATGGGTGATTCACATGTTGGACTTCAAGCAAGATTAATGTCACAAGCATTAAGAAAATTAGCTGGTATTGTAAATAAATCAAAAACAGTTATATTATTTATCAACCAATTAAGAGAAAAAGTAGGAATTTTATTTGGTAATCCAGAAACAACAACAGGTGGTAGAGCATTAAAATTCTATGCATCTGTAAGGTTAGATATAAGAAAAATAGAAAACATTAAACAAGATGGAGAAGTTATAGGAAACAGAGCAAGAGTTAAAATAATTAAAAACAAAGTAGCTCCACCATTTAGAGAAGCAGAATTTGATATAGTGTATGGAAAAGGTATATCTAAAGAAGGAAATATATTAGATATGGCAGTAAATTTAGATATAATAGAAAAGAGCGGTTCTTGGTTTAGTTATAATGGAGAAAAAATAGGACAAGGAAGAGAAAACGTAAAATTATATTTAAAAAATAATCCAGAAATAATGGAAGAAGTAGAAAAGAAAGTAAGAGACAATTTTGAAAAAGCATTTGAACAAAGTTTAGGAGATAACGAAGAAATAGAAGACGAAGAATAAGTAGTTCTAGGGACTGTCCCTCTTTTGTCATAAAAGACAAAAGGAGACTGTCCTGAACTACGTTTTAAAAATTTATTGCAAATGATGTAAGGGCAGGTTTCTATGCTTGCCCGCAAATAATGTATTAAAATTACGGGTCGACAGAGTTGTAGACCACTGCAAACCTACAAATTACAATTTGATATAAAATTGGAGATTTTAAATGGATTATATAGAAGAATTTGACAAATTAAAAACAAAAGTATTAAAATATATAATGTTCAAAAAAAGAACAGAACAAGAAGTAAGACAAAAATTTAGAGAAGAAAGCGGAGAGCTTTTAGATGATGTAATAGAAGAATTAAAAGAATTAAATTATATCAATGACGAAAACTATATAATTAGAGCTGTAAATGAATTTAAGAATCTAAAAAATATGTCAATTAAAGAAATTGAATATAAACTAATGACAAAAGGAATAAAAAAAGATATAATAAATAATTATATTTGCAAGAATAAAGAAGAACTTATAGATTATGAACTTGCTTCTGCAAAGAATATATTTATAAAAAAACAAAATCTAATAGAAGCAGAAGAAATAATAAATTATCTAAAGAAAAAAGGCTATTTAGAAGAAACAATAAAAATAGCAAAAGAAGATATATAAGCTAAGGAGAAAAAAGTGAATAATATATTAACATTAGAAACAAATAAATATGCAATTAGATTAGATAATTTTGAAGGACCTTTAGATTTATTATGCCATTTAGTAGATAAAAACAAAATGGATATAAATGAAGTTAATATTTCGCAAATTACAGATCAATATATAGAATATATAAATGCTATGCAAGAGCTAAATTTGGATATAACAAGTGAATTTTTAGTTATGGCATCAACATTAGTATATTTAAAATCCAAAAGTTTACTTCCAAAACAAGTAGAAGATGAGGCAGAGCTTACAGAAGAAGAATTAATACATAGAATAATAGAATATAAAAAGTATAAAGAGATATCAAAAAAATTGAAAGAACAATTTGAAATTTTTTCTAAAAGATTTTATAAAATACCAGATAAAATAGAACTTCCAAGTAGAAAGCTAGAAGAAAAATATTCTAAAGATTTAATAGAAGAAACTTATAAAAAATTATTAGAAAAAAACAAAGAAAAAATTAATAAAAATGCAGTAAACATAGAAAAAATTGCAATAGTAGAAACGGTAACAGTTACTAGCAAAGTAAAAGATATATTTAGAGAATTAGTAAAGAAACCAAAATTTATATTTAATAAACTTTGCAAAACAAAACAATATACAAAGTTAGAAACAGTAACTGCATTTACAGGTCTTTTGGAACTTACAAGAAGGAATAAAGTAATAACTCAGCAAGAAAAAATATTTGGAGATATAACTGTAGAAAAAGCAAGAGAATAGCTCTTGCTTTTTTATGTTAATCATGATAATATATCAATACCCTTCGATATTGCTCCATAATTCCTAGCACTATATTATAGTAAAGGAGGTGCTGCTAAATGCTTAGCGAAAAAAGCAGACGCAGAGGTAGCTTTGGTGAAACTGTAAGTGTAGTTACTTATGCTCATGTCGAATTCTATGGTCCTTTCCTCGACATGGTACTTACCGAGTATGAGGAAAAAGTCCATGTAGAGCTCGGACTTTCTTATGCTGAAGATGCTCGCTATGCAAAAATGACAAGAATGGAAATTATTGTCAAGGCTTTGGCAGAACTTATTCAGCAGAAAAACAAAAAAGCAGAGCTTAGAATTTGGCACGGTAGTGTTATTCTGCCGGTAGGGGCAGATGAAGCAGACATCCACGAAATTATTTGTGGATATATCTGTACTCATGCTGAGTTCTAAAGCGATTAGTTTCTAATTGGAGCAACAGGGGTAAATGTATCCCCGAGCGCTGCAAGTTAACTCTTGCAGCGCTCCTCTTATTTTGAATAAGAACTTAAAAAATGGAAAATATATAAATATGATAGCTTTTTGGATTTTTTTAGGAATATTTTTTATTATATCTTTTCTGATTTTTATAATATGTTTATCGTGTGTAGAAATTGAAATTAAAAAGTTTAAATTTAATAGTAACAATAAAAAAGAAAAAAGAATAGAAGATTATTTAATATATATGAGATTTAAATTTTTAAATAAAATTACTTGGATGAAATTAGAGTACAAACAAGCAAAGAAGCATAAAATATTTAATCACAAAATGATAAATAAAATAATTGATTTTAAAGATATATTAAAGATTAAAAATATTAAATATTTAAATGCAAGAATACAAAAAATAGATTTAAATATCAAAGTCAATGTTTTAGAAACAATCACAACTTCTTTTGGAGTTGTTATTATATCAACAATAATTTCAACAATATTGGCAAATAAAATAGATAATTATAATAATAAAGCCTATAATTATTCGATAACTCCTATAAACACTGAAAAACCACAAATTATAATAAGATTAAACTGTATATTTAATGTAAAAATGGTACATATTATAAATGTAGTATATATGTTATTTAAAAGAAAAAGGAGTGTAAATAATGATGAGAGAACATCCAATAGAAGGGCTTATGCTTGCCGCAATGAATAGTATTAAAGATATGATAGATGTTAATACTATTATAGGAGAACCAATAGAAACAAGTAATAATATAGTAATTATACCAATTTCAAAAGTAGCTTTTGGTTTTGCAGCAGGAGGAAGTGAATTTAGTGAAGAAACAATAGAGGAGTACACTAAAAAAGATAAGGACGATGAGAATATAAAATATAAATTACCATTTGGTGGTGGATCTGGTGCAGGAGTAAGCATAAATCCGGTTGCATTTATGATTGTTCAAAATGAAAGCGTAAAATTGTTGCCAATAGACCATACATCTACAATAGATAAATTATTAGATTATGTACCAGACTTAATAAATAAAATAGGTAAAAAAATGAACAAAGCTGAATCTATAATGGAACAACTAGGAAATTTTATGACAGAGGATAAAGAACAAAAAAATAGTAAAAAAGAAGATGAGAAAGAAGAATATGAATTTAAATATAATGACAGTAAAGATTTAGATGATTGATAAAAATAGACGAATGGAATAATATTCTGTTCGTTTATTTTTTCCATATGAAAACATAGTTACAGTTTAGACCAAAACTAAAAATGTAGAGTAAATGTAGGGGTCGGCCTTGGTCGACTCCTAAAATCTTAAAAATTTTCATATATTCGACATTTTTTATATAATTTTGTATAAGTCTGAACAGTAACATATAGTGTAAAACAACTAAATAATATAAAAAATGAACATTGCAAAAAAATATAATTGGTGATATACTAAATCATATTATGTACAAAATAGGGGGAATTTATCTTATGAAGACGAAAATAGAAGAAAATAAAGAATTAGAAGAATTTCTAGAAAAACATAAGAAATCACATTTTTTGCAATCTCCAGAATGGGCTAAAGTTAAGTCAGACTGGGAACATGAAATGATTATTATAAGAAATAATAAAGGTGAAATAGAAGCAACAATGAGTATATTACTAAGAAAAGTACCATTCCTTGGAAGATACATTATGTATGCTCCAAGAGGATTTGTATGCGATTTCCATAACAAAGAAATATTAGAAAAGTTAACAATAGAAGCTAGTAAAATAGCAAAAAAATATAAGGCATTTATATTTAGATTGGATCCAGACATTCCAAAAAGTGATGAAATATTTGCAAATATAATTAAAGAACTAGGATACAAACAAAAAAAGAATATTAAAAGTACAAGACAAGTTATTCAGCCTAAATGGATTTCTAGGATAACTTTAACAAATAAGACAGAAGAAGAGCTAATAAGTTCTTTTTCATCAAAACATAGATACAATTTAAGATTAGCTAGAAGAAAAGGAGTAACTTTAAGAGAAGGTACAAGAGAAGAGTTATCAAAATTCCATGAAATAATGAGGGTAACAGAAGCTAGAAATGGTTTTTATGTAAGACCACTAAGTTATTTTGAAAAAATATGGGATGCCATGGAACCTAATCATATAAAATTAATTTTTGCAGAATATGAGGGAGAACCAATTTCGGCAGTATTACCAATAAAATATGGTAATAAAGTATGGTATTTATATGGAGGAAGTTCTAATAAGCATAGAAATTTAATGCCTAATTATTTATTACAATTGGAAATGATGAAATGGGGACTTGAAACAAATTGTGATATATATGACTTTAGAGGGGTGTCAGGCATGCATAGCGAAAAACATCCACAACACGGAATATATATTTTTAAAAAAGGATTTAATGGAGATATAATTGAACTTGTAGATGAAATGTACATAGTATATAATCCATTTATAAACATTACATTTAATATTTTAGAACATATATATAAAGCTGTTGCAGGCATAAAGGATAAAATTAAAAGAATGATTTACAAGGAGAAAACATGCCAAGAAAACAAGTAAAAATAAAAAAAGAAAGTTTTATGAATAGTGTCATTATTATAATGGCTTCACAAATATTTATAAAAATTGTAGGATTAATATATAGAATTTATCTTACTAATAGAGAAGGATTTGGAGATAGAGGAAATGCAATTTATAGTGGTGGATATCAAATATATTCGTTGCTATTATTATTATCAACAGTAGGAATACCAAGTGCAATATCAAAATTAGTATCGGAAAAGTTAGCTAAAAAAAATTATTTTGAGGCACATAGAATTTTTAAAGTATCATTTTTATTGGTTAGTGGAATTGGATTAATTGGAAGTATAGTATTATTTGTTTTAGCAGAATACATAGCAAACAATTTATTATTAATACCAGAAAGTGCTTTAACTATTAAATATTTAGCACCATCAATATTTTTTGTTTCAATGTCTGCTACAATAAGAGGATACTTTTTAGGAATGCAAATAAGCAAACCAACAGCCAACTCTCAAACATTAGAACAAATATTAAAAACTGCATTTACAATATTATTTGTAGAAATAATAGCATATATTACTTCTACTAGTACAGAATTAATGGCTGCAGGTGCAAATTTAGCAACTACAGCATCTGTAATATTAAGTTTTGTTTATATTTTTAGATTTTATATGATAAGAAGAAAAGAGATTTGGACAAATATAAATAACCAAGAAGAAAAACAAGAGCTAGAGGGTAGAAAAAATATTATAAAAAAAGTATTATTAGTTGCAATTCCAATATCATTAACATCAATAATAGTATCAATTAATAAATGTATTGACACAGTTACAATAATGAGAGGACTAACTAATTTTTTGACACAAGAACAAGCTAAAATTCAATATGGAATTCTTACAGGTAAGGTAGATACTTTAATAGGATTACCACTTGCTTTTAATGTAGCCTTTTCAATAGCATTAATCCCAACATTATCTTCTGCAAAAGTAAAAAAAGATAATAAAGAGATTAATCAAAAAATATCTATATCTATATTGATTAGTATATTGATTGCACTTCCTGCATCTGTTGGAATGTGTGTGTTTGCAGAACCTATATTAAGATTAGTATTTCCTAATGAATGTCAAGGTGCAAATATATTAAGTGCAATATCTTTTATGGTTTTATTTACAACTATTGGTCAAACCTTAAATGGAGCCTTACAAGGATTAGGTAGGTTAAAAATTCCTGTTATAGCATTAGCAATAGGAATAGTGGTAAAAACTATATTGAATATTGTGTTAATTCCAATTGAAACAATTGGAATATATGGAGCAACTTTTAGTTCAATTCTATGTTATTTTATAACTTTTGTTATAGAAATGATTGCTTTAATAAGGATTACTAAAATTAAATTTAATATTTTTAAGTTTGCAATAAAACCAACTGTAGCTAGTTTAGGAATGATTGCTGTTGCAATGTTGTTTTTTAAACTAATGCTTCCAATGCTAGGAAATGATATAGCAATTATGATAGCAATAGCAATTGCTGTAATAATATATGGTGTATTAGTTATAGTGTTAAAAATATTAGACAAAGAAGAGTGGAAGTTAATACCTAAGGGAGAGAAAATATATAACATGTTAAGCAAAATAAAAAGAAAATTAACTAAACAATCTATTTAAAAAAAGGGACATATCAAAATATACTTGATATGTCCCTAAAATTATCTAAGTAAAGTAAACCAATTTTCAATAGTTTTTGTGCACATATTTATTAAATTAAGTTTTTTTACATTTTCTTTTGCTATAAGATTAACTGTAGCAATTATTTCTTCATTAATTAAATATGTTACTTCTCCCAGCTTTTGACCTTTTGTTATAGGAGCAGAAATATTATTTGATAGAATAATATTAGACGTTATATTTTTTGAATTTCCTTTTTTTATTAATGCTCCTACATCAGATTCAAAAATTACATCAATAGTAGTGGTTATTCCTTTATCTACATTTATGGTTTTTACAACCTCATCTTTTTTAGCACAATCTACATATTCGAAATTACTAAATCCATAATCAAGAAGTTTTTGAGCTTCAGAAAATCGAATAGCAGAAGTTTCACCTCTCATAATAACTGCAATTAAAGATAAATTATCTCTTGTAGCTGTTGCAGATAAGTTAAAGAGTGCAGTAGAAGTAGAACCAGTTTTTAAACCTGTTGCTCCTTCATAGTTTCTTATTAATTTGTTTGTATTTACAAGTTCTGACTGTCCATTTCTTAAACTATCCATCCATATAGTTGTATATTCTTTTATATTAGGATGTTTAGTAATTAATTCTCTTGACATTATTGCAATATCATGGCTAGATGTTAAATGTCCATCTTCATCTATTCCGTGACAGTTTTTAAAACAAGTATCATTCATACCCAACTCTTTTGCACGTTTATTCATTTGCTCAACAAATAAATCTTCACTTCCAGCAATATATTCTGACATTGCTACGCAGCAATCATTTGCACTAACAACACATATTGCTTTTAACATTTCATGAACACTTAAAGTTTCAGTAGTATCAAGCCATATTTGAGAACCACCCATACTACTTGCTTTTTCAGAGCAGGGAACTTGGTCTTCTAAACTGATTATTCCATTATCTAAGGCTTCCATAATTAATAAAATAGTCATTACTTTTGTTACACTAGCAGGTCTTAACTTTTCATGAGAGTTGTAGTCGTAAAGAAATTTTCCCGTATTTTGTTCCATTAGTATAGCACTACCAGATGTGATATTTAAAAAATTTCCGAGAACTGTCTTGAATAGTAGAATTTAATTTTTGTTCAGTAGCAGAAGGGAAAATTGATGTAGTAATTTCAGAAGAATTATTTGACCATACATATATGCTATCTTCATCAAAAGCAAAAGAAATAAGAGGGGCAAGAAAAGAAAGAATAAATAGCAATATAATAATGTATATTAATGCTTTAAATTTTCTAAAAAACATAAAAAACCTCCTAAACAAGTATTAATAAATACTATGCTAAGAGGAATAAGTTTAGAATAAATAATTATAATTTTACAATTCTAATATCTACACTATTAGTAGTATTAGTTGCATATATTTTTATATCGTAATCATAATCATTTCTAAATTTAAAGTCAATACTACCATAAGAAACAGCAGCATCTTTACCAAGAGGTACGTAATATACTTCCTGACTATGTTCATGTCTTTCTACAACTGAAAGTGAAGGAAGGGATAAAATGGCATTATATAAAGTGCTACTTATTTGACAATTACCGACCACCATAACCTTTTATAGTATTTCCATCTTTGTCAAAAACATCGGCTTTTTCATAACCAGCTTCAGGGGTGGCTTTCCCTACTGTGTTACAAAAAGAAAAAGTTTCTCCAGATTTAACCACAGTACCATTTAATTTGGAACAAGTTAATGTTATATTATTTTGCCTTGCTGAATCATTAGGTGTATATATTTTAGTAGAAAAAGATGCTATATCTGTTTCTTCTAATGCAGATTTAATTTCAGTGTCTGTAATATGATTTTCAGATTTGGTTTCATTAGTTATTGTTCTAGAAATATTATAATTAGTATTTTCTTTTTCTGTATTTTGTAAATTGTTATTATTACTACAACCAACAAGGAAAAAAGATAAAATAAATATAAGTATTAAAAATTTTTTCATAGGACCCTCCATAGAAATTGTAATTTGTAAAACAGAATTAATTGCAAACGCTGTAGGGACAGATTCCATATCTGCCCGGGCGGAAATAGATTCCGCCCCTACAAATTTTAAAATAAATTATTCAAACAAATTACACTTCATATTTTAGTTTTAGTATATCCAAAAACCGCATCAAATATTGACAAAAATTAAAAATATAGTATAATTAATTATGTAAGTTTATTTTTTTAGGAGAAAAATATGTTAGCAAAAAATTGGAAAAGAATAGGATTAATAATTTTGATAATTGCTTGTTTATGGAATATTATATTTAAATTAGTAAATAAAGTTTCATTTGATGGAGCAATAGAATCTATAAAATATCAAATACAACAAGAAAAAGATGAAAAAAGCAAATAAATTTTAAAATAGATTTGCAAAATTAATAAAAGTATGTTAAAATAGTAAAAGATTTTTTTAGAAAGTGAAGGAAGAGGTGAAATAACATAATGAAAACAGATATACAACCAAAATATAATACAACAACAATTACATGTGCATGTGGAAATGTTTTAGAAGTTGGTTCTACAAAATCAGATTTAAAAGTTGACGTATGTTCTAAATGCCATCCATACTGGACAGGTAACTTAAGAAAAGATACAACAGGTGGAAGAGCAGATAAATTCAAAAAGAAATACGGAATTGCATAAAACAAAAAGAAGCACTCTTAGTAAAGGGTGTTTTTTTATTATAAATATTACAGATATATTACAAAACCTTTCAAAATTCGCCAAAGGAAAAAAATACCATATATAGAATATAATAAAAAGGAGAAAGTATGAGGAAAATTTTATTATATATTATATGTATGGTATTTTTGTGTTTTTTAATACCTATTGTATTTACCCAAAAGAAAACAGTAAAAGAAATAGAAATAGATAATCAGATAGAAGAAAAAGTGGAAAATTATAATTATGGAGAGTACAATAAAGTAAAATTGTTACATACTAAAACAGGAGAAATAGAAGAATTAGAATTAGATACATATTTGTTAGGAGTAGTTTCTAGTGAAATGCCAGCAAATTTTGAGAAAGAAGCATTAAAAGCACAAGCAGTTGTTGCAAGAACATATACAATGTATAAGATTACTAAAGAGAAAAAACATGAAAATGCAGATATTTGTGATAACTCTGCATGTTGCCAAGCATGGATTAGTAAAGCAGAAAGATTAAACAAGTGGAATGAAAAAGAAAGGGAGGTTAATTGGACAAAAATAGAAGAAGCAGTAAATAGTACAAAAGGCAAAATTGTAACATATGAAGGAAAACCAATAAATGCTTTTTTTCATTCCAATAGTGGAGGAATAACAGATACTGCAACAGCTGTATGGGGAGGAAATAACTATCCTTATTTGCAAGCAGTAGCTACATCAGGAGAAGAGATGTATTCTCAATATAAATCAGAACTTATTTTAACTAAGGAGGAGTTTATTAGCAAAATAAAAGAATATCATAATGATTTTCAAATAGATTTTTCTCTAAATAATCAAATAGAAATATTAGATTATACAGATGGAGAAAGGATTAAAACAATAAAGATAGGAAACTTAAATTTATCTGGTGTTGAAATAAGAAATATTTTTAGTTTGAAATCTGCTAAATTTAAAATAAATGTGGAAGAAAATGAAATAAAATTTAATGTTATTGGATATGGACATGGTGTAGGAATGAGTCAAACAGGAGCAGATAGTATGGCAAAACAAGGGAAAAAATATGAAGAGATTATTAAACATTTCTATACAGGAGTCCAAATTGCGGATATTTAAATGAATAAAGTTCCATAAAAAGGGAAATAATTATACTAAAGAAAAAATATAAGGAGGAGACACATGAGAAGAGGAAAAAGACAAAAAAAAAGTAACATTAAATATTTAGTTTTTTTATCAGGGGGAACTGCATTAATAATGATGTTAGCATTTGCAATTACATTTGGTGTATATAATAAAAAAATAAAAGAATCTACTTATAGTGCACTTACAACAGAAAAAATAGCAGAATTAGTTCCAAATAATGAAATGAATTTAGAATTAGAAGAAGCAAGTACTGAAATAGGTAA
>JAZSCD010000074.1:0-7931 GCA_045602745.1 Clostridia bacterium
CCCCTTTTGTTCGGAATTTATATCCGGACAAAAGGGGTCTGTCCCATTTCTTCCGGAATTTAATTTGTATTTTTTTTATATATATGATATTATATCAACAAATAAATATATTTTTCAATATATAGGTGATAATTATGAGTAGAGTTTTAGGAATAATATCTGAATATAATCCATTTCATAACGGACATCTTTACCAATTAAAAAAGTCAAAGCAATTAGTAAATCCAGATTATTCGGTCTGCGTAATGAGTGGTAATTTTGTAGAGCGTGGTGAACCTTCAATAATAGATAAATGGTCTAAAGCAGAAGCTACAATTAAATGTGGATTTGATATGGTTATAGAGCTTCCTACTGTATATAGTATATCAAGTGCAGAAAATTTTGCAGAAGGTGCAATAAAAATATTAGAAACTTTTGGAGATGTCACTCTTTCTTTTGGTAGTGAAGTACGGAGATTTATCTGTATTAAACGAATTTGCAGATATATTTTTTAACGAGCCAAAAGAATACTTAACTATTTTAAACCATGAATTAGACAAAGGATTATCTTATCCTAAAGCTAGAGAAAACGCTATTTTATTTTATTTAAATAATGTAAGAAAATATTCTAATATTTTATCTTCTCCTAATAATATTCTTGCAATAGAATATTTAAAAGCTATAAAAAAATTGAAAAGCAAAATCTTACCTATAACTGTAAAAAGGATTGATGAAGGATATAACAGTTTAAATGTTAAAGGCAGATTAGCAAGTGCAACTGCAATCAGAAATCTAATTAAAAATAATGAAGATGTAAAAAAACTTATGCCTTCTCCATCTTTTAATATTCTTTCAGATAATATTAATCATGGAAAAGTAGTAAATGGAATTAATGTATTTGAAAAAGAAATAATATATACTTTAAGAAAAATGTCTATAGAAGAAATTGCAAATCTTCAAGATGTTTCAGAAGGTTTAGAACATTCAATAAAAACTGCAGCAAATTCTTGTAATAATTTAGAAGATTTAATAAATAGTATAAAATCCAAAAGATATACTCGTTCTAGAATTCAAAGAATTTTATTATATGCTTTGTTAAATATAACAAAAAAAGACATTCAAGATTCTTACAAGGTAAAACCATATATAAGAGTTTTAGCAGTAAGTGAGCAGGGTAAAATGCTTTTATCTCAAATAAGTAGCAAAAAATCTAAATATCCAGTAATAACATCTGTTAAAAAATTTATTGATACAAACAATAACAAAACATTAGCAAATATGCTAGAAAAAGATATACTTGCTACAAACATTTATACTTTAGGATACGAATACGACTCAAAAGCAAATTTAGATTTTACAAAGAAATTAATAATAAATTAATATATTTTGCGGGCAGGGATGGAACCCTGCCCCTACATCATCTATTGCAAATTTTAAAAATTTATGTTAAACTAATTAACATAGCAAAGAGCTATATATCTTAAGGTTGTTAGTCAGTCAACCTTAAAACATCTTTATTTAATTAATATTCAAAGGAGTGATTTTGTGCAAGGCCTTTTTAAATCTGAAAGTTCTAAAGGCGGAGTAGTAACTCACGTATTTGGCCACTTTGAAAAAAGCAATGCATTCGCAAACAATCGAGAAATGTCGAAAGAGGAACTTATAAGACTTCATAAAACAACTCTCGAAAAGAAATCAAAATTAAAGCCAAAAACCAAATGAAACTGACTCCCTTTAAATTATTTGCTATTAAGGCATTGATTTAAGGGGTTATTTTTATATTCACGGGCGGAGCAAGCCCCGCCCCTACAAACCACAAAAAGCGAGGCGTAACTGCCTCGCTTTTACCTATTCGTCCCAATTATGATATACATCCATTACATCATCTAAATCTTCTAAGCTGTCTATTAATCTTTGCATTCTTTCTGTTCCTTTTTCATCTAATTCTACATATGCTGTAGGAATCATTTGAACTTCTGTTTGAACAAATTCTATATTTTCTTTTTCTAAAGCTTCTCTAACTGTAGTAAAATCTGATGGGTCTGTTGTTATTTCATAGCATTCTTCTTCAGATGCAAAATCTTCTGCTCCGTTATCTAAAGCAAGTAACATTAAATCATCTTCAGAAAGACTTACTTTTGTTTTATCTATTACTATAACACCTTTTTTATTAAATAAATATGATACACAACCACTTGTTCCTAAATTTCCACCAGCCTTATCAAAAACATGTCTTACATCTGAAGCTGTTCTGTTTTTATTATCTGTAGAAGCATTTACAATTACTGCAACACCATTTGGTCCATATCCTTCATATGTAATTTCTTCGTAATTTTCGTTACTTGATGATGCTTTTTGAATTGCTTTATTTATTGTATCATTAGGCATATTTGCTGCTTTACATTTTGCAATAACAGCTTTTAATTTTGAATTACCTGATGGCTCTGGTCCACCTTCTTTTACTGCTATTAATAATTCTCTTCCTAATTTAGTAAATATTTTTCCTCTTGCAGCATCTGCTTTTCCTTTTTTTGCTTGTATATTATGCCATTTGCTATGTCCTGACATTCTTTTCACTCTCCTTTAAAATTCAATTGTAGGGGCAGATTCTATATCTGCCCGGGCGGAAATAGATTCCGCCCCTACATGTTCATATTTCGTTTTCTATTCACGGGGCAAACGCAGTTCGCCCCTACAATTATTTATTTTACCATATTTTTCTTTGTTTGTGTAGTCTTTTGTTAATATTAAATAAATTTTGTGTTAATATTTTAAAAACGGGCGATTAAAATCGCCCCTACACTTTTTAAATTTTGTTTATATTTAATCTACAATTTCTTCAAATCTATATTTTTGAGTTGCGTCTGGATATTTTTCATGATCTACTTCAGATAAAAACATCTCTAATGGTCTAGCATAAATACCATCTTTATGATTTGTTTTACCATTATTGTCCATACAACGATAAACTACTAACTTTTCACCTGTTTCACTATGATTTGCCACTGTAATAACAAAAGCTCTTGCTCCTTTAAAATGTTTCCACATTGTAAATGGTTTTACTATTCTTTCTTCCATATATTTTCTCCTTTATTTCTATAAATTATATTTACTCAGTTCTTAATGCCAATACTGGATCTTTCTTTGCTGCTTTCTTTGATGGAATTATTCCACCTATTAATGTTAATATTACGCTTAATAATATAAGCACTATTGCTGCTGGTATTGGAAGTACTGCTACTATATCAGGGTTTCCTGTTACTGCATGTATTATGCTGTTAATTGGTATTATTAATAATAACGAAACTCCTATACCAATTAGCCCTGCAAACAAACCAACAATAAATGTTTCTGCATTAAATATTGATGAAATATTTCTTTTTGAAGCACCTATTGCTCTTAAAACTCCTATTTCCTTTGTTCTTTCTAGTACTGATATATATGTTATTATTCCTATCATTATAGAAGAAACTATTAAAGAAATACTAACAAATGCTATTAGAACATAACTAACACTATCAACTATTACTGAAACTGATGACATTAATATTCCTGTTATGTCAGTATATTTTATTACTTTTTCATCATCTTCCGCTTCCATTCTTTTGTTATATTCATCTATAAAATTAATAAATAACTCTTTAGAATCAAAATTCTTAAAATAGAATGATATTGAAGATGGTTCATTTATATCTTGATAACCAAGTAATAATAAATTGGTGTCTGCATTTTGAATACTATTAGAAGCTGTCATCGTTTCAAACAATCTTCTCATTTCTTCTTCATCCATATTAATTTGGAAAGCTGATGCTATTTTATCCTCATCTACATTAAAAGCACCTGCTACTTTTTCCATTAATCTAGCAGTTAATTCGCCTACTTTAGTAAGTATTGTTTTTTGCATGCTAGCTTCAAGCATTCCTGATGCAACTTTTTGTGAACTAATACGTATCAATTCGTTTTCCATTAATGCTTTTACCATTGGTTCTACAGCATCTGCTACTAAAAATGCACTAGGATTTTCTTTATCTTGAGAAGTCATATTTATATATCCATTTAAAAATTCCTTTATTGCTTGTGAATATAATTTAGTAAATTCACTTTGCGGAACTACATATTCTGTTTCTAATTTTGCAAGTTTTGATTTAGTTTCCTCTTTTTCCATAAAATTATTTACAATAGATTCTACATCACTAAGTTTTAATATGGCAACACCTGCAGTTGCATTATTAGTTATATATTCATTTAACATATCAGCAGTTAAGCTAGATAACGTATCTGTAAATGCTTTTTGTGCTTTAGTAGTATCTGTTGTAATTGCAGAAGAAATTTCATTCATGTATCCTTTAGTTAAATTAGAAATTTCTGCTTCACTAATTCCTCCACCAAAAGCAGAGTTTAAAGCATCTGTGTCTATTGTAACTAAATCCTCAAAGTTAATTGATGTTTCATTACTATTATCATCAAAACGTTTATTGCTAAATACGTTTATTTCTTCATTTGCCATTTGTTTTTGTACTATTTCTGATTTTGATGCTTCATTTATAACATATTCTGTAAGTGCTTTTGTATATCCAACACCAGACATCATACCAGAATCACTTTTCGAACAAATAATTCCTACAATTTTTAAATCAATAGAATTATCATATACATTTTCCATAAATTCTTTATCATTAGACATACTTTCATATACATTATATTTGCTATTATATTTATATGTATCCGTTGCATCTAACAATTTAAGCTCTGTATTCATTAATTGCTCATATGTTAACTCTAATGGAGAATTAACTTCTTCAACTTTTTCACCTTTCATTATTTTAGCAATCATATCTTCCAATTCTTTGCTTTCCCTTAAGCCTAAGCTGTAAAGCAATAAATCTGATATAGAATTTTCATCTGGTAAAATTAATATTAATTCATCATAATTTTCTGGCCATCTTCCTGCAATTACATTATATTGTGATTCTAACATCTCTCTATTTTCTATTATTTGATTAAATATAGATGTAGAAACTCCCATACTTGAACCCATACTATTCATCATAGCAGTATCTGTACCACTCATTGTAGCCATCATTTTACTAGGATTAAGCTGAGTTATTTCTTGGTTAACATTTTTTGTATAAATTAAAGGGCTAATACCATATTGATATTGAACAAGTGATACGTTTTTCTCTACTTTATTTGAATTTTCTTCTAAATAAGTTTTGAATGATTTTAAATCATTTGTTCCTATTTTTGAAAACATATTTGTTATAGTTTGATTTTCTTTAACAGTTCCTTCTTTAACTTCTTCTTCGCTTTGAGCGACCATAGAAAGAAGCATAGATGCAGTATCAGCAGTTTCTAATGTTACTGTTAATGGGTATGATGTTAAAGTATCTTCCTGAATTTTATCTATGTAATTTTGAAAACCCGTTGATAATGATAATATAAGTGCAATTCCTATTATACCTATTGAACCTGCAAAAGATGTAAGAATTGTACGAGCCTTTTTAGTAAATAAATTATTTAAGCTTAAAGATAATGCTGTTAACACAGACATTGAAGCTTTGCCTAAATTTTTATGTTTTGGTTTTTCTATATTTTTCTCATCTATATTAAACGGATTTGTATCACCTATAATTTCTCCATCTTTTAATTTAACAATTCTTGTTGAATATTCTTCTGCAAGTTCTGGATTATGTGTAACCATTATAACTAAACGGTCATTTGCAACTTGTTTTAAAAGCTCCATCACTTGAACGCTTGTTTCTGTATCTAATGCACCTGTTGGCTCATCTGCAAGTAGAATATCTGGATTATTAACTAGTGCTCTTGCGATAGCAACTCTTTGCATTTGTCCACCAGACACTTGATTTGGTCTTTTATGTGCTTGGTCTTTTAGACCTACTTCTTCTAATGCTTTTAATGCTCTTCTTTTCCTTTCTTTTTTTGATATTCCTCCAATTGTTAAAGCAAGCTCTACATTGGCAAGTACTGTTTGATGTGGAATTAAATTATAACTTTGAAAAACAAATCCTATTGTGTGATTTCTATACGAATCCCAATCCCTATCTTTATAATTCTTTGTTGAAACATTATTTATAATTAAATCTCCTCTATCATAGCGATCTAATCCGCCTATAATATTAAGCAATGTAGTTTTACCGTGATCCTGATGGTCCTAGTATCGAAACAAATTCATTATCTCTAAGATTTAAACTTACATCTTTTAAAGCATTTTGAATTAAATCTCCTGTTTTATATTGTTTTGATATATTCTTAATTTGTAACATTTATCTCTCCTTATAAACAATTATATTATTCTTATTTAATAATATATACCTAGTTAATTCTCTTGTCAATATTTTCCATATATTTCCTTTTAATTATTTTGTAAATTTTATGATATATAAAAATCTGTAGGAGCAAACCTTGTATTTGCCCCTACATCTTTTACTCTTTTTTTTCTAATCTTTTATATACATTTTTTCTTAGTAATGTATATATTATAGTTGCTGTTGGTACTCCTAATAGCATCCCCAAAATTCCACCTATGCTTCCACCTATAGAAACAGCTGCAAGTACCCACATTCCTGGTAAACCAATTGAATTCCCTACAACTCTTGGATAAATTAAATTTCCTTCGATTTGTTGCAATACAAGTACAAATATTACAAATGTTATAACTTTTATTGGACTAACTGATAATATTAATATAGAACCTATTATAACACCTATAAATGCACCTACTATTGGTATTAATGCTGTTACACCTATTAATACACCAATTGGTACAGCATATGGAATTTTAAAAATTAATAATCCTATTACACAAAGTGTACCTAATATTGTTGCTTCCAAACATTGAACTGTAAAAAAACTTTTAAATATATTTTTTGATACTCTTCCTATGTTTATTATTTTATTTGCTTTTTCTTTATTTAAGTAAGCATACAATATTTTAGTTACTTGACTTTGTAATTTTTCTTTGTCTACTAATATGTAAATTGCAAAAACTATAGCAATCAAGAAAGTAACAATACCACTAATTATATTACTAACTATTGATATTGATGATGTTAACAATGTTGGAATTTGTGCTATTATTTTACCTTTTACTTCATTTATATCAATATCTGCATTTTTAATAATAGTATTTAGGTCTGTTATATTAGCTCCATAATTTTCAAATACTTTTGTTATTTGTTCAGTATAATATGGTATATTACCTATTAATAGATTTACTATATCTATTAATTTTGGCAATATCAAAGTAACTATTAATGTCACTACCAATAATATAACTAAAATTGCAAATATTATTGATATTATTCTTACTAGTTTTTTATTCCTTTTTTTATTTTTCTTTTTAATATCTTCTTTAAATACTTTTTTTTCAAAAAAAGACATTGGAATATTTAATATAAATGCTAAACATCCTCCTAAAACAAAAGGAAATATAATACTTAATATATTACTAATCCAATTGCCAATTGTGCCCAAATTGTTAATTATCCAATATGCTATAATTATAAATAAAATTATTATTATCCACTTTTTTAAATCCTTTTTATTATTCTCCATTATAATTACTCCCTTTCTATAATTTATTGGGATAATTATAACATTTGATTTTCTAATTGTAAACATTTCTGTCAGTGGGTGTCAGCGGGCCATTATAGATTAGCTGTGCAAAATGAAATGAGCTACAGATAATACATGCCCTTGGTGTAAAATCACCCCTATAAAACTCTACATCTTTTTATTTTAGTCTGAACTGTAACATGAGGACAACTCTTGCTCTGCACAAATAAATATAATAAAATAGCAGCCTCGCGTGAAACGCGAGGTTTTGCTTTGACCCTATAAGGGTCTGTTGCCAGCGGCCCCTCAAAGGGCACGCTGTTCCGCCAACTGCTCACAACTCTCTAGCGACCCTTAAAAGGGTCCTCGAATTCTTT
>JAZSCD010000075.1:0-10844 GCA_045602745.1 Clostridia bacterium
CCATTAGGTGATAGAGTACTAATAAAAATGGTAGAAAGCGAAGAAACAACAAAAAGTGGAATTATTTTATCAAGTGGATCTAAAGAAAAACCACAAATTGCAGAAGTAGTTGCAGTAGGACCAGGAACGGAAGAAGTAAAAATGGAAATTAAAATAGGAGATAAAGTTATTATAAATAAATATTCTGGAACAGAAGTAAAATATGAAGGAACAGAATATACGATAGTTAAACAAGAGGATGTACTAGCTATTGTAGAATAATTGGCAAAACGAATGAAACAATATACTAATTTTGATTCGTTTTGAAGATGCATAACATAATAAATATAATGCAAATTATGTAGGAGCGAACTGCGTTCGCCCGCGGGCGACCAAAGGTCGCCCCTACAAATCATAATTAAAAATTTATATTATAGAAAAGGAGAGAATTTTTATGTCAAAAGAAATTAAATTTGGTGAAGATGCTAGAAAGAAAATGTTAGATGGTGTTAACAAATTAGCAGATACTGTTAAAGTAACACTTGGACCAAAAGGAAGAAATGTAGTTTTAGATAAAAGTTTCGGAGCACCTTTAATTACAAATGATGGTGTGACAATAGCAAAAGAAATAGAATTAGAAGATGCATACGAAAATATAGGAGCAAGACTAGTAAAAGAAGTTGCAACAAAAACAAATGATATTGCAGGAGATGGAACAACAACAGCTACAGTATTAGCACAAAGCATAATAAAAGAAGGTGTAAAAAATGTTGCTGCAGGTGCAGATCCAATGTCTATAAAAAGAGGAATAGATAAAGCTGTAGAAGCAGCGGTAGAAGGCTTAAAAGGAATTAGTTCTGAAATAAATGGGAAAGAAGATATTGCAAGAGTAGCAAGTATTTCTGCAAATAATGATGAAATTGGAAGTTTAATTGCTGATGCAATGGAAAAAGTTTCTAAAGATGGAGTAATAACAATAGAAGAATCAAAAACAGCAACTACAGGATTAAATATTGTAGAAGGAATGCAATTTGATAAAGGATATATTTCACCATATTTTGTAACAGACACAGATAAAATGGAAACAATTATGGAAAATCCATACATATTAATTACAGATAAAAAAATAAGTAATATTCAAGAAATATTACCTCTATTAGAAGGCCTAATGCAACAATCAGGAAAACTATTAATAATTGCGGATGATATAGAAAGCGAAGCTTTATCAACACTTGTACTTAATAAATTAAGAGGAGTTTTAAATGTAGTTGCAGTAAAAGCACCTGGATTTGGAGATAGAAGAAAAGAAATGTTAGAAGATATTGCAATTTTAACAGGTGGAGAAGTTATAACTTCAGATTTAGGATTAGACTTAAAAGATACAACTATTGAACAATTAGGAAGAGCAAAACAAATAAAAATCCAAAAAGAAAATACAATAATTGTAGATGGTGCTGGAGATAAAGAAGAATTACAAGCTAGAATAAAACAAATAAAAACGCAGTTAGAAGAAACAACTAGTGAATTTGATAAAGAAAAACTACAAGAACGTTTAGCTAAAATAGCAGGTGGAGTAGCAGTAATAGAAGTAGGTGCTGCAACAGAAGTAGAGATGAAAGAAAAAAAATTAAGAATAGAAGATGCTTTATCTGCAACAAAAGCAGCAGTAGAAGAAGGAATAGTTGCAGGTGGGGGTACAGCACTTATAAATGTTATACCATCAGTAGAAAATATAATTAATAGTTTAAATGAAGAAGAAAAAATAGGTGCAAAAATAGTTTTAAAAGCATTAGAAGAACCAGTAAGACAAATTGCAAAAAATGCAGGACTTGAAGGAGCAGTTATATTAAATACAATAAAACAAAGTGAAGCAGGAGTTGGATTTAATGCAGCAAAAGAAGAATATGTAGATATGAAAAAAGAAGGAATAGTGGATCCAACAAAAGTAACACGTAGTGCACTTCAAAATGCAGCAAGTATAGCAGGTATGTTTCTTACAACAGAAAGTGTTGTAACAGAAAAGAAAGAAAAGGAAGTCTGTGGTTGCAGAGGGCATAATGCAATGCCAGACGCAATGGATGGAATGTATTAAAATCTATTGACTTTATAATATAAAATATATTATACTCATAATATACCAAAGAGATTATGAGGTGATAATATGGTTACAGATAGTAAAGGAAAAATATTTGATGAAAGAAGAAAGACAGAAAGAAGAAAAGAGAATAAAGAAGTAGCTCAAGAAAAGAGAAAAGAGCAAAGAAGAAAAACAAAAAAGGATAGTTAAGATGTACTATCCTTTTTTGCTTATTAACAACATCCGTTGTTATTTCCGTTGCAACAGCAACATATTAATATAATAAGGATTATAATCCAGCAGCAATCTCCACCAAATCCGAATCCACATCCTCCTCTATTTTCTGGCATAATGTTTCACCTCCTTAAATAAGTACACATTTTTTATCGTTCGTATGTTATATATTATTCAATTTGAAAAAATGTGTTACTGGTATAGTTGTAATTTGCTTTTGGATTTATTTGATTATGTGTAGGGGCAGGGCTTACATCCCTGCCCGTAAAATTAGCAGAAACAATATTTTATTGGGTCAGCGTGGAAACCAACCCCTACAACGTTTGCGATTGAATTATGACAAATTCAAATTTGCTTGATTTGACAAATCTGGAAAAATATAGTATAATATTAAATAGTTTGTACCTAGATACTAGGTAAAGTATGAGATTTTTGTATATAAGAGCAATGATTCGGAAAAAATTAATATTATTAAGGGTAATATTATAGAACATATTAGGAGATGAATATGTTTTATACATAAGAAGAAATAAAGTAATATTTGTGATTATTTGGAACGGAATATATTTAATATAAGAATTCAAAGAATCATTAGTTTAAAATATTTAAACTATTTTTTTTGTTGCACAATTATATAGAAAATCAATATAAATTTAAAGGAGAATAAAATTAAATGGAAGAAATATTAAGTAATAATTTGGCACAGAATAAGCCAGTAGAAAAGCAAAAAAGAAATTATAGACCTAGAAAGAAAAAAACTAATCAAGTAAAAGAAAAAGAAACAGTTAGATTTAAAAAATCAAAATTAAAAATAATACCGTTGGGAGGATTATTAGAAATTGGTAAAAATATAACTGTATTTGAATATGAAAATGATATTATACTAGTTGATTGTGGATTAGCATTTCCAGAGGATGATATGCTAGGAATAGATTTAGTTATACCAGATTTAGCATATTTAGAGAAGAATAAAGAAAAAATAAAGGGGCTTGTAATAACACATGGACACGAAGATCATATAGGATCAATACCATATTTATTAAAACAATTTAATGTGCCTATATATGGAACAAAACTTACAATAGGATTAATAGAGCACAAATTAGAAGAACATAAATTATTAAGAAGTACAAAATTAAAAGTGGTCAATCCAGGACAAACAATTAGCTTAGGTTCGATGAAAGTAGAATTTATAAGGACTACACACAGTATACCAGATGCATGCTCACTTGCTATTCATACACCAGTTGGAGTAGTAGTTCATACAGGAGATTTTAAAATAGATTATACACCAATAGATGGAGAAATGGTTGATTTTGGAAGACTTGCTGCACTAGGAAATAAAGGTGTACTAGCACTTATGTCTGATAGTACAAATGCAGAAAGAAAAGGATATACAATGTCTGAAAGCACAGTAGGAGAAGTGTTAGATAAATTATTTATAAACTGTACCAAAAGAATAGTTGTAGCTACTTTTTCATCTAATGTTCATAGGGTTCAACAAATAGTAAATTCAGCTGTTAAGTATGGAAGAAAAATTGCAGTATGTGGTAGAAGTATGATAAACATGATAGAAACAGCAAGAAAATTTGGGTATATAAAAGTTCCAGATAATGTATTTATAGATATAGATATGATAAAATCATATCCAGATGAAAATTTAACGATAATTACAACAGGAAGCCAAGGAGAGACAATGTCTGCTTTAACTAGAATGGCATCAGGAGACCATAAAAAGGTACAAATAACACCAAATGACTTAATAATAATATCTGCAAATCCAATACCAGGAAACGAAAACTCTGTATCTAAAGTAATTGATGATCTAATGAAAATTGGTGCAGAAGTTGTATATAATGCATTAGAAGATATACACGTATCTGGACATGCATGCCAAGAAGAACAAAAATTAATGATAAGTTTAGTTAGACCAAAATATTTTATACCAGTTCATGGAGAATATAGACAATTAATAGCACATGCTGAAACTGCAAAAAAAGTAGGAGTAGATGCAGATAATATATTTATAATGACAAATGGAAGAGTTTTGGAATTAGATGAATATGACGCAAAACTTTCAGGAACAGTTCCAGTAGGGAAAATAATGGTAGATGGACTTGGCGTAGGGGATGTAGGAAACATTGTATTAAGAGACAGACAACGTTTATCTCAAGATGGATTAATAATAATAGTGTTAACTATGGACTCAGCTACAGGTACAGTAGTTGCAGGACCAGATGTGTTATCAAGAGGGTTTGTGTATGTAAGAGAATCTGAAAATTTAATGGATGATATAAAACAATTATTAAGAGCAAAAATAGTAAAATTCGAAGAAAAAGGAATAACAGATTGGACAACTATAAAAACAATGATAAGAGAAGAATTAAGAGATTATATTTACAAAAAAACAAAAAGAGATCCAATGATATTACCAATCATAATGGAAATTTAAATTTGTAGGGGCGGAATCTATTTCCGCCCTTTTTACTGTACAAAGAATAATTAAGTATATCTTGCGTAGATAAATTTTTTATGGTATAAATAAATTGTGATAAATTTAGGCAAAAGAAAACAAATTTTTATAAGGGGGAGATATAAAAAAATGGAAACAATAGAACAAGTTAATGAAGATTTTAACGTAAAAAAACCTAAAAAGAAAGGATTATTAATAGGAGGAATAATTGCAGTAGCACTAGTTATTGCTGTAATACTAGTTTATTTTTTAGTACTTACAAAACCTGAATTTATATTTAGTAAAGCGATTGATAAAATTTTTGAAGTAGAATCAAAACAATATAATTCAATTAAATTTGATTCTAGAATAAAAGTTTCTGTTGGAGCAGAAGATGAAAGTTTGCAAGAGCAATTAGCAGAAATAGAAAAATGTACTTTAAAATTAGGTGCTCAAATGGATATTTCAGAGAAAAAAGAAATTGTTGATTTAGGCCTAGAATATGATAATGAAGAAGTGATTGATGCGCAAGTGTATTACAATGATGGAGATATGTATGCATACTTTGAAGGATTATTTGATAAATATATTGAAATAGATATGGATGAAGAAACAAAAGAACAAATGAACGAAATATTTGAAAGCGCTACTTCAGAAGAAAACTTAAAAAAGAGTGAAAAAATTGTAAAAATATTTAGAGATGAATTAAAGGCTCAAATAAAAGAAGAAGGAACATTTGAACAAGAAAAAGAAACAATAGATATAGGTGATAAAGAACAAAAAGTTACTAAATCAACACTTACATTGTCTGAAAAACAATTGTTAAAGGTACTTTCAAATGTATGCTCAAATTTAGCAGAAAATGACGAATTTGTAGAATTCTTTGAAGATGATATAGTTGAAGAAGATTTGAAAGAACTAGCTGAATTAATTGAAGAAACACAAACAAATAGTAAAAACAAAGTGGAAATTTCAATATATACAAAAGGATTAAATAAAGTAGTGGCTGTAGATGCAGAAGTATATGTTGAAGAAGAAGCAACAACTATAGTAGTGTCAGTTGTAAAAGAAGATGAAAATTTATATTCATATAGTGTTTCTGGAAAAATGTCAGGGGCGAAAGTAGATTTACTAAATGGTAAAGTGGAAATAAAAAAAGATAAAGATAGTAAAAAAGAACAATCAGGAAAAGCTATAATAACAGGAGAAGTTTTCCAAACAGGAAATGCAAAATTAGAAATAGATTATTCAGTGAAATATAATAATGGTGTAGACAAAATTGATATAAAAAATAGTGTTAATATTAATGAATTAACAGATGTAGATATGGAAGCTGTTATGGAAAAATTAATGGAAAGACCATTAATTGGAGATCTTATAACAGGTATGAATGAAGGATTGTATGAAGATGCTAAAAAAGCATCAGAAGAAACTAAAAAAGCAATGATTAAAGAACAAATTAATATGGTTAAAACGGAACTTTTTTTAGATTATTATGAGAAAGAGATTGAACTAAATGAAATAACAGAGGAAAAAGTAAAAAAAGTTATAGAACCTTATTTTGAAGAAGCTGATATTAAAGTAGTGAAAACACCTGGAAAATTAGAATTTACAATAACAATAGATGGTATAGAAAATAAAATGAATTTAGAAGAATTTTTTAATGTAGGACAAGGAGATGCAGAAGATACAACACAAAAAGAAGAGACACAAACTACTACAATGCAAAACGAAGTACGAAGTGAAGATTATAAATATTCGGTAACATATTCGGTGCCAAATGGTTTTGAATTTGAGAGCGGTTTTTCTTCTGATAATGTAAAATATTATTATTCAAATAATAATGATTGTAATGCATATGTAAGTATAGAAGAGAAAACAGATTTGGAAATTATAGAATATGTTAAAACGGAATATGAGTTTATAAAAGGTTTTGAAGGTATGAACGATGGGTATAAGAATTTTAGTTTAAGCCAAATAAATACATTAAAAATAGGAGATAAAGAGTTTAAATATCAAACAATAGAATATGAAACAAATGACTATAAAAGAGAAGAGGTATACGTGTGGTATTCATTAGGAGATAGACATTTATTTACAGCAAAATTAGATATAACAGATAAAGATATTACAGAGGAGATAATAAAAGGTTTCTTAAATATTTCTGTGAAAGAAATATAGAATAATTTGGAGGAAGCATTATGGAAAATAAAGAAGAGTTAGATTATATTGTTAAATATAAAAATGAGGCAATGAAAATAAAGAAAAAATACATAATTAAAATAATGCAATATTTAATGTGTATACCATTCATTCTAGTATTATTAGTTTCAGTATTTTCAATTATATTTTTTGAAACTAGTATAGTCGGAACTATTATAACAGTATTTCTTGTGATTCTTTCTTTATTTGGTTTTTTTGCAGGTAATAATTGTTATTTATACTTTGACAAGAAAATATTAAAAGTAAAAAATGCATTAGTAAGTTATAAAATTCCTATTGAAAATTTACTAAATATTAATATAGAAAAAAATAGTTATCAAAAGTCAATAAAAATACAATATATAGAAAATAGTAAGATAAAGACAATTAAAGTTATAGCAGAGAACTATGTATATACTAAAAGAAATACTAAAAGATTTAATGAAGAAGAACTTCAAAGATTTTTAAGCATTTTTAAGACAGAAAAAGAATACTTAAAAGAAAAAATAGATAATGAATATTTAAAAATTAATAGAAATTATTCTTATGAAGAATTAAAACAAAGGTTAACAGATAAAGCAAATAAAAAAGAACCAGATATACCAGCTGGTATAGAAAGTGCTTTAGCTATTGGTATTATTGCTTTAATAGCAGGTGTAGCATGTTTGATTTATATGTTTCAAGCAGGACGGAGTATTTTAACATAGGATAGAGCAATTAATAGTAAAGAGTTTATAATACAAAAAATACTAGCTTTAAGCTAGTATTTTTTGATGTTTAAGAGGGATAGGTTTTGAAATTATTTATAGAATTTGTAAGAGAAAACTAATTGCAAATGTTGTAGGGGCAGGTCTTGTGCCTGCCCAAAATAATGAACTGTTTTATTGGGTGGACACAAGATCTACCACTACATTTCTGACGAATTTCTTTGATGCATTGCGGGTCGCTGTGGGCAGCGACCCCTACAATTTATCAAATTGTATTAATTATATAAAATTTACTTTATATAACCTCGATTCAGGACTGTCCCAAAAAGTCTCAGGGGAGCTGATACTTTTTAGGGACAGTCCCTAGAATCGTCATATTTGTTTTACCTAAAAGCCTTTACTTTTCTAGCTTTAAATAGTATAATTATAAAGTCAAATTTTGTGTTTAAGGAGTAAAATATGAACAAAGAAGAATTAATAAATATAGCAAAAAATTTTAAAATTGATGGTGAACCAATAAAGATAGAAAAATGTGAAAGTGGACATATAAATAAAACTTATGCAATAACTTATAAAAAAAATGATGGAGAAAATAAAAAATATATTCTTCAATATGTAAATACAAATGTGTTTCCGAACTTACCGGAATTAATGAAAAATATAAAGAATATTACAAATTATATGACTGAAAAAGCAAAAGAAAAAGGAGAATCTACAGATAGGCTTACAATAAAAATGATAGAAACTAGTGATGCTAATCCTTATGCCATATATAACAAAAATTGGAGAATGGAAGAGTTTATAGATAATACAAAAACATATTTAACTACAGAAGATATGAATATACTTTCAGAATCAGGAAAAGCTGCCGGAAAATTCCAAAAGCATTTAGATGGATTTCCAGCAGAAGAATTATATGAAATAATACCAAAATTTCATTATACTCCAAATAGAGTAAATCAATTAAATGAAGCACTTACAAGCAAGGAAAATTTGGAACAAAGGAAAGAAAGATTTGAACTTGCAAAAGATGTAATTAAATTTGTAACAGATGAAAAAAGATTAAATAAAACAAATATAATTACAAGCAAATTAGAAAATAAAGAAATACCATTAAGAGTTACACACAATGATACAAAACTTAGTAATATTCTATTCGATAAAGATACAGATAAAGCAGTATGTTTAATAGATTTAGATACAGTAATGCCAGGAGCTTTAGCATACGATTTTGGAGAAGGACTTCGAACAGGTATTACAACAGCTAAAGAAGATGAGCAAGATTTATCAAGAGTAAAAATAGATATAAATAGGTTTGAAGCTTATACTAAAGGATTTTTAAGTGAAGTAAAAGAAACTATAACAAAAGAAGAATTAGAAACATTAACACTTCGGAGTATGGATGATGACATATGAAAATTCTATAAGATTTTTAGCAGATTACTTAAATGGTGATGTATATTTTGGAGTAGATAAAAATATAGAAAATCATAATTTAATAAGAGCAAAAGCACAATTAGAGTTATTAAGACAAATGGAAGAAAAAGAAGAAGAGATGAAGGGAGTAATTAGAAAATATGGATTTTAATGAATTAGCAGAATTAATATTTCCAAATGTAAAGGATATTTCATATTATGAAGAGAAATATCCAGAAAGAAAATTGCCGGAAGGAGCAGCAGTTACACGTTTTGCTCCAAGCCCAACTGGATTTATACATATAGGAGGACTTTTTGGTAGCATAATAGATAGAAAAATAGCTCAGCAATCAGAGGGAGTTTTTATTTTAAGAATAGAAGATACAGACCAAAAAAGAGAAATTGAAAATGGAGTATCTCAAATAGTAGATGGATTAAGAGCATTTGATATTGTTCCAAATGAAGGTGCAACATCAGAAACAGAAGAAACAGGAAACTATGGACCATATAAACAAAGTGAAAGAAAAGATATTTATGAGGCTTATGCTAAAAGTTTAATAAAACAAGGGCTAGCATACCCATGTTTTTGTACTCCAGAAGAATTAGAAGAAATTAGAGCAAAACAAGAAGCGGCAAAAATAAGACCAGGGTATTATGGAATATGGGCAAAATATAGAACACTTCCAATAGATGAAGCTGTAGAAAGAATAAAAAATGGAGAACACTATATTATAAGATTTAAGTCTCAAGGAAGAGAAGATAGAAGAATAAAACATAAAGACTGCATAAAAGGGAATATAGAATTTCCAGAAAATGACCAAGATATAGTTATAATAAAAGCAGATGGGCTTCCAACATACCATTTTGCACATGCTGTAGATGATCATTTAATGAGAGTAACACATGTAATACGTGGAGATGAATGGGTATCATCACTACCACTTCACTTAGAATTATTTAAGTCGCTAGGATTTAAACCACCTAAATATGCGCATACAGCAACAATAATGAAAGATGAAAATGGAAGTAAAAGAAAAATTAGTAAAAGGAAAGATCCAGAGGCAGCAGTAAGTTATTATCATGAACAAGGAATTCCATCAGATGCAGTTGTAGAGTATTTATTAAATATAGCAAATTCAAGTTTTGAACCTTGGAGAAGAGCAAATCCAGACAAAGATATTAAAGAATTTGAATTACAATTAAATAAAATGAGCGTAAGCGGAGCTGTGTTTGATATGGTAAAACTTTTAGACGTTTCTAAAAATGTAATATCAAAATATAGTGCAGAAAAAATATATGAAGAAACTTTAAAATGGGCAAGCAAATATGATTTAGAACTTGAAAAACTATTAAGTGAAAATAAAGAGTACTCAATTAGAGTTTTAAATATAGAAAGAGGAAAAGCAAAACCTAGAAAAGATATTGCAAAATGGTCAGATGTAAAAGAAATTATTAAATATATGTATGAAGAAGAATATAATAAAATGACAGAATATGAATTCCAAAAAGTAAATGATAAAGATGAAATAAAAGACATATTAAATTCATATTTGGAAAATCATTTTGATATATCTGATGATAAAGATACATGGTTCAATAGAATGAAGGATTTATCTGAAGAAAAAGGTTATGCAAGAGAAGTAAAAGCATATAAACAAGAACCAGAAAAATACAAGGGTCATGTAGGAGATATTAGTACAGTTATAAGAGTAGCATTGACTACAAAATGCAACACACCTGATTTATATGAAATAATGCAGGTGTTAGGAGAAGAGAC
>JAZSCD010000076.1:0-5940 GCA_045602745.1 Clostridia bacterium
CATCGACCCAATAATTTTACATTTTTTTACGGGTCGATGTGGGCATCGACCCCTACAAAATTTTTAATTATTTGTGTAATAAAAATATTATTATAGAAATAATTAAAAACGGTTTTGGGAGGAATTAAACAAATGTCAAATAAAAGAGATTATTATGAAGTGTTAGGCGTTAATAAAAATGCAACTGATGACGAACTAAAAAAAGCATATAGAAAACTTGCAAAAAAATATCATCCTGATGCTAATCCAGATAATAAAAAAGAAGCAGAAGATAAATTTAAAGAAGTATCTGAAGCATACGAAAATTTATCAGACCCCCAAAAAAGAAGAATGTATGATCAATTTGGACATGATGGTCCCCAAGGATTTGGCGGTGGAGGAACTGGAGGTGGATATTATTCATATTCTACTTCTGGATTTGATGGTTTTTCTGATTTTGGAGACTTAGGAGATATATTTTCATCTTTCTTTGGAGGAGGATTTGGAGGAAGGACTTCTGCTAGAACTAAAAATGGTCCTAAAAAGGGAAGAGATTTAAAATATAGTATGAGTATTACTTTTGAAGAATCTTATCTAGGAGTTGAAAAAGAAATCTCAATATCAAGAGAAGAAGAATGTTCTACTTGCCATGGTACAAAAGCAAAACCAGGAACAAGTATAGAAACATGTAAGTCTTGTAATGGAACAGGAACAATAAAACAAGTAGTATCTACTATACTTGGACAAATGCAAACTACAAAAACTTGTCCTACATGTAATGGAGAAGGAAAAGTAATAAGAGAAAAATGTACAGAATGCAAGCGGTAAACGGAAAAGTAAGAAAACCAGTAAAAATAAAAGTAAAAATACCTCAAGGAATATCAGATAATCAAACTGTAGTGCTAAGAGGAGAAGGAGAACCAGGAGAAAAAGGGGGACCAAAAGGAGATTTATACATAGTAGTAAATATAAAAAAACACAATGTTTTCTCAAGAACTGGTGACCATGTAGTGTGTGATATACCAATCACATTTACACAGGCAACATTAGGAGCTGATTTAAAAATACCTATGGTTGATGGAAAAGAAGAAATATATAAAATACCAGAAGGAACACAAACAGGTACTAAATTTGTAATAAAAAATAAAGGTTTCAAAGCAGTAAATGGAAATTGGAATGGAGATTATATATTTACTGTTATAGTACAAACACCAAAAAGATTAACATCAGAACAACGAGAATTATTAAATAAATTAGCTAAAACAATGAATGAACAACCACCAGTAAGAAAAAAAGGAATATTTGGGTAATATTAAAAAAAGGGGAAAAGGATATAGAAAACTTTTTCCCTTTACAAATTTATTGAGTATATGTTAAAATATAAAGGTATACAATTTATATTATATTGGAATATATCCATACGAAATTGCTTAAAGAACTAATTTTATTAGTTATTGTATACAGTAGAGAACAGCAATGTTCTCTACTAAATTAATTTAAGAGGAAGTAAAAATATGTGGATTAGTTATTTTCATCAAATACAAAACAAATATTCAATTAGAGTTAGCTTAAAAAATCCTTTAATTATAGTAATGGACGGAAGGGATATAACTAAAAGTGTTAATATCAGTTTGCTATGTAGAAATAAAAATAGTTTTTTAGATTGCTTTGAAGATACAATTAAATATTTTTCAAAAAGATATAACTGTATAGCATTATATGGTACAGATGAAGTGAGTTTTATTTTTGAAAATCCTATGGTAGTAATAGAGGATTTACATGTAGATAAAATTAACCGAGTTAATGATATAGTAGCACTATTTTCACAACAGTTTTTTGATTATTTTAATTCTAGCTATGGGAAAGAAAAAGTTTTTTGGCATGGAAGGTGTTTTTCTATTAATAAAGAAAAGATAAATTCTTATATAAAATTTAGAAAACGGTGCTATTAAAAATGTTATGATAACATATTTATTAAAGAGAAATGGAGTAAAAGATGCTGGAAAACTTAAATTACAAGAAAAAATAGAGATGTGTAGAAAATATGATTGTTATGAAAAAACGTTAAAAGAAATAGAAAACGGAATATTATATAAAGATGGATATAGAATTGATATAGAAGAATTTTTAAAAGGAAATATTAAAATAATTGAACAAGAAGAAAAAAAAATAGAAGACGAATATTTTGATATAACAAAATGGGATATATAATAAAGAAATATTGAAATAGTGACAAGCTTTGTGATAAAATTTATTACAAAGCTTTAATAATTTTAAAGGAGAAAATATGCCAAAGTTTTTTGTAAAGAATAATCAAATAGAAGAAAATAAAATTATAATTATAGGTGAAGATGTTAATCATATAAAAAATGTATTAAGACTTAAAATAGATGATAATATACAAATTTGTAATTCAGATACAGCAAAAAATTATACTTGTGGGATAGCTAAATTAAATGATAATAATATAGAATGTATAATTTTTAATGAAATAGAATCAAATTCAGAATCAAATATACATATAAATGTGTTTCAGGGAATTCCAAAATCAGATAAAATGGAGTTAATAATACAAAAATGTGTAGAGTTAGGTATAAATGAAATAACTCCTGTTGAAATGAAACGATGTATTGCAAAAATAGAAGATAAATCAAAAAATAAAAAAATAGAAAGATGGCAAAAAATATCAGAAGTTGCTGCAAAACAATGTGGTAGAGACATAGTACCTAGAATTAATAATGTAATAAATGTTAAAAAAATTTGTAATACTATTTGTGAATATGATATAGTATTATTAGCATACGAAAATGAACAAATAAACACCTTGAAAAATGAATTAATTAAACTAAAAAACATTGAAAATAAGGAAATTAAAATTGGAATAATTATAGGACCAGAAGGTGGATTAGAAAAAGAAGAAGTAGATGATTTAAAAGAAAATGGAGCAAAAGTAATAACTTTGGGAAAAAGAATATTAAGAACAGAAACTGTTGGATTTGTTTTAACAAGTATTATAATGTATGAGTTAGGAGACTTAGGATGAAACCTTTAATAAAAAAAGAAACGATAAAAAAAATAGAAGAAGAAATTAAAATTAAAACCACAATACCAATAAATTTAAAAGAAAAAATAAAAAAAGATGTTTTTACAAATATAGCAATAGCAATATTAATGATAATATATTTTACTTTTTTAATTGCAGGAAGTGTTGGAACTACAAAAACCGTGCGTTCAATAGATTTTAATATTTTTAGTATACTTCTGTTAGGTATTAGCATTTACCTATTTGAAATTGCATATAAAAAAAATAATGGAACTTTAGCAATATACGGGATAGAAACATTACTAATTTCAATAATAACATTGTTTTTTCCATATATTATTTTTGAATTAGATGAATTTTATAAAAAATATTATATGATCATAAGTGTTTATATAGCAATCTACTATGCAATAAAATCAATATGGATAGTAAATAAAGTTAAAAAAATACATATAAAGCAATTGAGCGATATAAAAGAAATTGTAAAAAAAGAAAAAAGAAAAGATATTACTAGAAAAAAAGAAAAAACTGAAGAGGTTGATACTGAGAACAAATTACAAAAGAAACAGATTAAAAAGATAAACAAAAATGATAATAAAAACAAACAAAAAGAATTAGATATAGAAAAAGAAAAAACGCAAACAACTCCTAAAAAGAGAGGAAGACCAAGAAAGGTGGAATAGCATATGATTAAAAGCATGACAGGATATGGAAGAAGTATATATGAAAATCAGGCAAGAGAATATTTAGTAGAAATTAAATCTGTAAACAATAGATTTAGTGATATAAATATAAAGATGCCAAGAAATTTAAATTATTTAGAAGAAAAAATAAAAAAAGAAATTTTAAATTCTGTATCTAGAGGAAAAATAGATGTATATATAACATTTAATAACAATAGTGATTTAGGAAAAAATATAAAATTAAATACAGAAATTGCTAAAAAATATATACAAGAATTGAAAAAATTATCAAAAGAAGAGGAAATAATAGACAATATAAATATAATGGATATCTCTAAATTTCCAGATGTGCTAAATATAAAAGTAGAAGAAGAAGCAGAAGAAGTAATTGAAAAAGAATTACTTATAGCTTTGAATATGGCAATAGAAAGTTTTATAGATATGAGACAAAAAGAAGGAATGAAAATAAAACAGGATTTGGAAAACAGAATTCACAAAATAGAAGAAAAAATAAAAGAAATTTCTAATATTTCTACTGGACTTGTACAAGAATATATAGTAAAATTAGAAGCAAGAATAAAAGAATTGCTAAAAACAGATGTAATAGATGAAACAAGACTTGCACAAGAAGTAGTTATTTATTCTGATAAATGTTCTGTTGAAGAAGAAATAACAAGATTAAAAAGTCACATGTCACAATTTTTAAATTTAGTTAATGAAAATATTGCAATTGGTAAAAAATTAGACTTTCTAACACAAGAAATGAATAGAGAAACAAATACAATAGGATCAAAAGCAAATAATTTAGTAATAACAAATTTAGTAGTAGATATAAAAACAGAATTGGAGAATATTAGAGAACAAGTACAAAATATAGAATAAAAAATTAAATTATATCTAGAGATTGGAGATGGATAAAATGCAATTAATTAACATTGGATTTGGAAATATTGTTTCTGCAAATAGAGTTATAACAATAGTAAGCCCAGAATCTGCACCAATTAAAAGATTGGTACAAGAAGCAAAAGATAATAAAATGGCTGTTGATGCAACATGTGGAAGAAGAACAAGAGCTGTTTTAATAATGGATTCTGGACATGTTATATTATCTGCAGTACAACCAGAAACAGTTGCTTCAAGATTAGATAAAGATGTTAATAAGGAAGATAATATAGAAGAATAGAAAGGAATTGATAAAAAATGATTATAAAACCTACAGTTACAGATTTATTAAAAATATTTGATAACAGATTTGAATTAGTAATTGCTACAGCAAAAAGAGCAAGACAAATATCAGCAGGAAGCTTGCCACTTACAAATGTAAAAGAAGAATCAACAGTTACACTTGCTGCAAATGAAATTGCAGAGGGCAAGGTGGTAGTAAAATGTTAGTATTATTATCAGGAGTATCAGGAGCAGGAAAAGATACAATAAAAAAAGAATTATTGAAAAGAATGAGTAATGTTACTACAATGCCATCATATACAGATAGAAGTCCAAGACCAGGAGAACAAGATGGTGGAGTATATAATTTTGTAACAACAGAAGAATTTGAACAAAAAATAAAAGAAAATGAATTTTATGAATATTCTGTACATCATGAACACTATTATGGAACCTCCAAAAAAGTATTAAACGAAAACATAAAAAAAGGAAAAATAATAGTTAAAGATATAGAAGTAAATGGAACAGAAAACCTAATTAAATTATTAAAAGATGATATAAAAATAGTAACAATATTTTTAAGAGTTCCAAAAGAAGAGTTAAGAAGAAGATTAGAACACAGAATAGAAAAAGCAAGTCTTAAAGAAATAGAATTAAGACTTAATAGATTTGACTACGAAGAATCTAAAATAGGAATTTATGATTATGTTATAAAAAATGATGATTTAGAAAAAACAGTTCAAATAATAATGACTATAATAGAGAATGAATATAAACCAAAATAAATTGTAAAAAAATGTAAAAAACAATTGACAAAGAGATTAACAAGTGGTAGACTAGATTTATAAATTTGGTCTACTTTTTTGACAAAATTTAAAATTAAGAAAGGAGGAAAATATATGTCTAAAGAATTTGAAGACAAAGTAATTAAATGTTTCGAAAATATTGATAAGAGGTTCGAAAATATTGATAAGAGGTTCGAAAATATTGATAAGAGGTTCGAAAATATTGATAAGAGGTTCGAAAATATTGATAAGAGGTTCGAAAATATTGATAAGAGGTTCGAAAATA
>JAZSCD010000077.1:0-2677 GCA_045602745.1 Clostridia bacterium
ACAAAACTTGTTTCAACATTTTCTGTAATGGTTGTTCCAAATTGTGAATACGGAGAAGATGGAGTATTTGTATTTGCAGATTGTGGATTAAATCAAAATCCAGATTCTGAAGGCTTATCAGAAATAGCAATTTCTACAGCAAAAAGTTTTAAACAAATAATAGGAAAAGAACCAAAGCTAGCAATGCTTTCATATTCTACAATGGGAAGTGCTAAAGCAGAAGAAGTGGATAAAGTAAGAATAGCTACAGAACTTGCAAAAGAAAAAGAACCAGAACTTGCAATAGATGGAGAAATGCAATTTGATGCAGCAATTATTCCAGAAATAGCAAAGTCTAAAGCACCAAATAGCAAAGTTGCAGGAAAAGCAAATACACTTGTATTCCCAGACTTACAAGCAGGAAATATAGGATATAAATTAGTAGAAAGACTTGCAAAAGCGGAAGCATATGGTCCAATATGCCAAGGCATGGCAAAACCAGTAAATGATTTATCTAGAGGATGTAAGGCAGAGGATATAGTGGGAGTTGTGGCCATTACGTGTGTCCAATCTCAACAGGGGTAAAATTAATGAAAAGCTTCGCATTACGTTGTTAAATTGAAGATAAAAAATCCTCAATGTGCACACGCACACCTCCGGTTTTTTACTTCAATTTGCCTAGTACTGCTCGCTTTTGATTAATTTTACAATATATTAAATAATAATATCAAAAATATGTAAGGGCGTATTGCATACGCCCAAAAAATAAAAACATATTGCAAATGTTGTAGGGGTCGATGTCCACATCGACCCGCAAAAAAACAAATATGAGGAGCCATAAATGTTTATAATAGCACAGATTATAGGATTAACAATAGTAGTACTTTCTATTATTGGACTTCAGCAAAAAAATGGAGAGAGATTTCTTTTTTATCAAATCATTATAAATATATTATATATTGTACAATATATTTTATTAGGAGCAATTACAGGTGCCGCAATATGTACAATAGCAATGATAAGATGTATAGTTTTTTGGAAATACAAAAAAGAAAATAAAAAGACTCCAATTAGCTTTTTGATAATATTTATTGTACTATCTATAATATCAGGAATAATAACTTCAAATAATATAATTGATTATGTTTTAACTATTGGTACAATAGTATTTACTTATGCGCTATGGCAAGATAATATGAGAATAATGAGATTAGGAAGTATAATTTCTGTAACAACTTATATAATATATAATTTAATATTTAAAGCTTATGCAGCATTAATTTTAGACGTAATAGATTTGTTTAATTTAACAATTGCAATATATAAAAATGATATAAAAAATATAAAATCATAAAAAGAAAGAAGGAATTTGTAATGAAAATCTTAGTAGTAAACTGTGGAAGTTCATCTTTAAAATATCAATTAATAGAGATGGAAAATGAAGAAGTTTTAGCTTCAGGAAAATGTGACAGAATAGGAGTAAAATCTATTGATAGTCCATTTATAGAATACAAAGGAAAAGATGGAAAGAAATTAAAAAAAGAATTAGAGCTGCCAAATCATACAGTAGCATTTGAGGAAGTTGTTAAATACTTATTAGACCCAGAAGTAGGAGCAATAAAAGATTTATCAGAAATTAATGGTATAGGTCACAGAATAGTAAATGGTGGACCAAAACTTGCATGTTCAATGCTTATAACAGACGAAGTTATGGAAGAATATACAAAAGCTATAGAATATGCACCACTTCACAATCCAGCACATATACAAGGAATAGAAGCATGTACAAAAATAATGCCTGAAATACCACAAGTATTAGTATTTGATACATCATTCCATACTACAATACCAGAATATGCTTCACTTTATGCTATACCATACGAGTTTTATGAAAAATATGGAATAAAAAGATATGGAGCACATGGTACATCACACAAATATATAACAAAACAAGCTGCAAAAGTATTAGGAAAAGATATAAATGATGTGAATATAATTTCTTGTCACTTAGGAAATGGTGCAAGTATAGCAGCAGTAAAAAATGGAAAATGTGTTGATACAACTATGGGATTAACACCACTAGAAGGATTAGTAATGGGAACAAGGTCAGGAGATTTAGATCCAGCTGTTTTAGAATTTGTTATGAAAAAAGAAAAGCTAAGCATTGATGAAATGATGACAGTATTAAATAAAAAATCAGGATTACTTGGAATTTCTGGAATAACAGGAGATATAAGAGACTTAAAAGGATTAATAGCAGAAGGAAATGAAAAAGCAGCTCTTGCAGTAGATATGTTTGCATATAGAGTGAGAAAATACATAGGAGCATATATGGCAGTATTAGGTCATGTAGATGCAATAATATTTGAAGGTGGAATAGGAGAACACAATCCAGACGTAATTTCAAAAGCAGTATCAGGATTAGAAGAATTAGGAATAAAATACGATAATTCTCATAATGATAACGAAATGTACGAAGGAATAGTAAGCATGCCAGACTCAAAAATAAAAATGTATATAATACCAACAAACGAAGAATTAGAAATAGCAAACGAAACAATGGAATTATTAAAATAGGAGAGTTGATTTTGAAAACACTAATTTTAACTGGTGGAAATTTAAATAGAGACTTTACAAAAGAGTATTTGAAAAAATACTCTTTTGATTTAATTATAGCTGTTGATAAAGGATTAGAAGT
>JAZSCD010000078.1:0-12760 GCA_045602745.1 Clostridia bacterium
TGGATATTTTGCACCTGTTTTACAAGAGATTTATCAAAAATTAATAATATTTTTAAAATTCGGGTCGATGAGGGCATCGACCCCTACAATTTTTGCATAAAGAAAGACTGTCGATTTTTAAATTTGTCGACAGTCTGAAGCATAGCGAAAGCTATGCTTAAAATTTTTTAAAAGGTGGGGCTCGAAAAGGAGCGTACCGAAGTTTCATGACAGTTAAGGTCTGGCATGAAACGAGGGAAAATAGTCCAGTGGACTATTTTGCGACGCGGCCGACAGGGAGTCCCACCATCGGTACCATAAAAAAGCATAGCGAAAGCTATGCTTCATTTTTTTTAAAAGGTGAGGCTCGAATGTACTATTCACTATTAATTTTTCACTATTTGTTGAACTTTCTCTTTTTTAATGATATAATTTTGGGGCAGTGAGGGTGATATAATATGAAAAAAATACAATTTATATTTGCTTTAACAGTAGGAAAAATTATTTGTACATTAGTAAATATTATTAATAAAGAAAAGGGAACAAATTTAGCAGGTAAAATTGCATGTAGAATTCAAAAAGATTTTATTTCTCATTTTACAGGTATAGATTATAATAAAGTGTTTTTTATTACAGGAACTAATGGTAAATCAACTACAAATAATATGGTAGTTCATACATTAAGAAATAGTGGCAAAAAAGTTACTAGTAATTTAGAAGGAGCTAATTTACTTACAGGAGTAGCAACAGCATTAATAAAGGACTCATCTTTATTTGGAAAAATAAATAGTGATTTTTTAGTTTTCGAAACAGATGAAAGATATTTTTCAATTATTTATAAATATTTACCAGCAAAAAATATTTGTATAACAAATTTACAAAAAGATCAAGTTCAAAGAAATGGAGAACCAGACTATATTTATCAAAAAATAAAATCAGTTATTAATAAAGAAATGACATTGTATTTAAATAACGAAGAACCAAGAGTAAAATCACTTGCTAAATATGCTGGAAATGCAATATTTTATGGAGTGTCAAAAAATGATAAATCATTTGAGAAAAATGATTTTTATGATGTATCTCTTCCTTGTCCTATATGTAATGACAAAATTAAATTTGATTATTACAATGTAGATAATATAGGAAAATTTAGATGCACTAATTGTAAGTTTCAAAGTAATGAAGATATTAATTTTCTTGCTACTGATATTAATTATAAAGAAGGTAGTTTTAAATGTTTAGATTACAAATATTTTGTAAATAATACCGAAGCCTTTTTTATATATAACTATATGCTTTGTATTGCAATATGTAAGACATTTGGAATTAATGAAGGACAAATTCAAGAAGCATTTAAAAATTTTAAAAATATTGGTGGAAGAATAGAAACATTATATTATAAAAATAAAACTATAAAATATATTAGAATAAAACAAGAAAATCCAGAAACTCTGCAATCTGCTTTGGACTATATATCTTGTGATAGCAAGCCAAAAATATTTCTTTTAGGACTTGAAGAATTAAAAGATTTTAAACCATATTATACAAACACATTTTATTCATTCGATTGTAATATAGACAAGCTTATTTCTTCAAACGTAGAAAGATATATTTGCTTTTCAGAAGCTGTAGCATATGATTCTGCTAACAGATTAATTTATGCAGGAATTGATAAAGAAAAGATATCTATACTTCCTACAGATAATGATACAGATATAATGCAGGAACTAGATAAATATGATTGTAATAATGTATATTTAATTACATGGCTTAAAAAGTATTATGAATTAGATAAATATATTAAGAATAACAAGGAGGAATCAAAAGGTGAATAATAAATTAAATGTTTTATGGATGTATCCTGATATTCTTAATCTTCATGGAGACAGAGGAAATATAATGGCATTTGAAAGAATAGGAAAAATGCTAGATATTAAAGTTAATATAAATAAAGTAGAAAGTTACAATGATAACATAGATTTTGAAAATAATGATATATTATTTTTTAATGTTGGAGAAATTAAAGTAATGCCTACAATAATAGAAACATTAAAGAAACATAAAGAACTTTTAAAAAAATTTATTGATGATAATAAAACTATTATATTAATAGGTGCGTCTGGTTGCATTATGGCTAAAAAAACAATTAGAAAGAAATCTGAATTTGAAGGATTAGGATTTCTAGATATGAATTTAGTAGAAAGAGAAAATATATATGGTGATGATATTTTATTTACATTAAATGAAAAAAATGATATGGAAATTGTAGGTTGCCAAATAAAAATGCTAGATACTATTCTTAATAGTGATATAAGTTTAGGAACACTTTCTTATGGAAGTGGAAATAATGGATTTAATGAAAAAACAGAAGGTGCAAAATATAAAAATGTTATTTATACAAATGCTTTAGGTCCTGTTTTTGTAAAAAATCCTTGGTATACAGAACTTGTTATAAAAAATGCTTTAAAAAATAAAAATATAGAAATTGAAAAAACTTTAAAAGATGAAGATATATTTGTAGAAATTAATTCTTTAGAAGCAATAAAAAGATTTATAAGTAAAAAAGGAGAAAAAGATGTATCCTAGATTAGAAATAAATTTAGCAGGAATTATACAAAATGCAAAACTTATGAAAAAAATGTGTGATGAACGAGGGAAAAAACTTAGTTTAGTAACTAAAGTTTTAGTTTCTGACAAAAAAATTGTGAAAGAACTTGTAGATGCAGGAATTACAGTTATTTGTGAATCACGTATACAAAATTTTATAGATTATAAAGATATAAATGTAGAAAAATGGCTAATTAGAGAACCTATGATTTCAGAAATAAGTGATGTTGTTAAGTATGCAGATGTAAGTTTAAATAGTGAATTAGTAACTATAAAGGCTTTAAGTGATGAAGCAAAAAAACAAAATAAAACACATAAAATTATATTAATGTATGAATTAGGTGATTTACGTGAAGGCTCAGACGAAGAAGAAATTGAAAAACTAGTAGAAGAATGTTTACAATTAAAAAATATAGAATTATATGGTATAGGTAGTAATCTTAGTTGTTATGGTTCTATTATGCCAAGTGAAGAAAATATGGAAGAACTTTCAAATTTAGTAATTAATCTAGAAAATAAATTTAATATTAAATTTAATGTTGTTTCAGGAGGTAATTCTACTTCTTTTAAAATGCTTAAGAAAAATAAATTACCAAATACAATAAACAATTTAAGAATAGGAGAAGCTGTTTTTTTAGCTAATATTCCTTGTATAGAAGAGCCTATAGAAGAATTTTATAGAAATAATTTTATTTTAAAAGCTCAAATAGTTGAAATAAAGGATAAACCATCTATTCCCCGTGGTAATATGGGTATAGCTAATTCATTTGGAGAAATTCCAACATTTGTAGATAAAGGAATAAGAAAAAGAGCTATAATAGCTTTAGGAAAACAAGATATAAATCCAAAAGGATTAACTCCAATAGATAAAAAAATTGAAATTTTAGACCGGTAGTAGCGATTATATTATTTTAGATATAACAGATAGCTTTAATAATTATAGTATAGGTGATGAAGTAGAATTTAATATTGATTATTCTGTTTTACTTGGAGCTATGCGGAAGCAAATATGTATACAAAGTGTATAAAAAATAATCTCAAATAAATTTATTATTTGAGATTATTTTTTATTAATTTTGTTAATACTTTTTGAGCTATATTTAAAGTTATATTATTTGAATCATATTTAGGATTATATTCTACTAAGTCAACAGATTTTATATAATCTTTTTTTAAAACTATTTCATCTATTGCTTGAAATAAATCATTTTCACTAATACCATTGATTTCGGGAACTGAAACTCCAGGAGCTACTTTAGGATCTAATACATCTATATCTATACTAATGTGAATTCCTTCTGTACCATTACTTGCAATTTCAATAGCTTGTTTTATTATACTGTCCATTCCATATAAATTTATGTCTTCTGTTGTAAATATTTTTACTCCAGCTTTAATTAGGTTTTCATATTCTCCAGGATAATCAATACTTCTTGCACCAACTAATACACTGTTTTTTGGATTATAAAAAGAACCTTTATGGAATTGAGTTAGTCCTTCTTGGTTTTGACCAGTTACAGTTGCAAAAGGTAGTCCATGAATATTTCCTGTAACAGTTGTTTTAAATGTATTAAAATCTGCATGAGAGTCTATCCAAATAATACCCATTTTTTTATAGGTATTAAGAGATGCTAAAGCAGAACCAATAGATATACTATGGTCTCCTCCTAAAACAATAGGAAAATGTTTGTTAATAGTAGATTCGCAAACAGAATTATACAAACTACTATTAAATTTATTAATATAATCAATGTTTTTCTTTTTATTTTCTATACTATTATCTTTTATACAATCTATTTTATTAACTTCTTTTATACTATTTATATAGTTTAAATCTAAATTTTTTAATATATAATCTGGACCTAAATGACTTCCGTCTTTGTGTACACCTAAGTCAGAGCATGCTTTTATTATATCTATTTTTTTCATTTTGTTATCTACCTCACATGGATGGAATTATACCACTATAAAAAAATGAAAGCAATTACTTTTAATAAAATTAATATTTTGCTATTTTATGTATAGATATTGTTAATAAAACAAAAGTATGATAAAATTCAGTAAATATTAGATATAGAGGTAAACTATGTTAAAAATTAGAATCGAAAATAAAGGTGCAGAATTAACAAGAATTAAATTTAATAATAAAGAAATGTTACACAATGGAAAAGAATTTTGGGATAGACAGGCACCAATTCTATTTCCAACAGTGGGTAGATTAAAAGATAATAAAACAATAATTAATGATAGAACATATGAAATTCCACAACATGGATTTGCTAAAGATATGGAATTTGAATTAATTAAAGAAACAGAGAATGAGAAAATATATAAAACAAAAAGTAATAAAGAAACTTTAAAAATGTATCCATTTGAATTTGAATTATATACAAAATATATAATAAATGAAAATACTTTAATAGTGGAATATGAAATTATAAATAAAGATAATAAAGAAATGATTTTTGGAATAGGTGGGCATCCAGGGTTTAAATTAGATATGCCTCAAGAAGAATATTACTTTGAACTAGAAGGTGAAGAAGATAAAGTAGAGTTTATGGAAGTGGAAGGTAGCTATATATCAAATAAACCGGCTAAAAACATTTTAAAAGATAATAAGATAATAGAAATTACAAAAGATACTTTTATAAATGATGCTATAATGATGAAAAAATTAAAATCTAATAAAATTACTTTAAAACAAAAACGAGATAATAAAAAAATACTAGAATTTAATTTTAAAGATTTTCCAATACTAGCAATATGGTCAATGCCAGAGGCACCATTTATATGTTTAGAACCATGGTTTAATTATGCAGATAGAGTAAAAGAAACAGGATACTTTAAGGATAAAGAAGGAATTGTTACATTAAAACCAAAACAACAATTTAATTGTAAATTTAGTGTAGAATTCTTTTAGTAGTTTATTAAAGAAGGAAGTAGTAATATATGGAAAAAAGTATGCTATTAATAGTTAATCCAAAAGCAGGAAAAGGAACCATAAAAAGAAAATTACCTAAAATTATTAAGAATTTTGAAAAGAGAGGTTATGATACTAAAACAGTATATACAAAATTAGACTACAAACCATCAAATATTTTAAGTGATAATAAAAAAGATTGGGATTTAATTGTTTGTTGCGGAGGAGATGGCACATTAAATGAACTTATAAATGCAGTAATGAAATTAAATAAAAAACCTCAAATAGGATTTATTCCATTACGGAACAATGAATGATTTTGCAAGAACAATAAGATTATCTACCAAAAAAACATTTTTAGCAAAAAACATAGATGAGGGGAATATTATTCCATCAGATATAGGAACTTTTAATAATTCATATTTTAATTATGTTGCTGCATTTGGAGCATTTACGCCTGTTTCTTATGTTACATCACATAAATTAAAAAGAAGATTTGGAAAACTTGCATATTTTATAGTAGCAATTAAATATTTAAATAAAATAAGACCATATAAAATAACAATAGAAGCAGAAGGTAAAAAAGTTACAGATGAATTTGCATTTGGTTCTATAAGTAATTCCAAATCTGTAGGAGGATTTGAGTGGTTTAAAAGAAGTGGAGTAAAGATAAATGACGGAGAATTCGAAATGCTATTTATAAGAAAGCCACATAACATAATAGGATATATAAAAACAATATTTGCAATATTATTTAGAAAGCATAATAATAAAAAATATTTTGAGTATTATCAAACAGATAAAATTAAAATAATATCAGAAATAGGAATTCCATGGACAATAGACGGAGAGTATGGAGGAAGAAAAAAAGAAGTAGAAATAAACAATATAAACATGGCAATAGAATATATAATACCAATGTAAAAGTGAGACAAAAGGGGACAGAACCCATTCGTTTCAAATTTTGAAACGAATGGGGTCTGTCCTCTTTTGTCTCACATTAAAGTATAAACGCAATAAACAATAAATATTTTGACATTTACATTGCTGGTTCAAAGATTATGCCAATACATTTGTATTAAGGCAACTTGACAATTACATTTCTCCGAACGCAACAGAAGAAAACCTTCCCGAATACAGCTATGAGCTCGAACTTAAAAACAGTATTTGGAAGATTGCCAACGGAGGAACATATATCCCTAAGGAATATGCAGAAGATCCGGAAAAAGAAGCTGATAACTATGCAAAAATCATAAGAGATACAAATGATGCGGCCCATATAATTGTTCAGCTTCTCGGCATCGGCGACGAAGATGGTCATATTGCTTTTAATATGCCAGGAGATTCATTTTACAGTACAGTTCATGTTGTTGAGCTCAATGAAGAGACAATCCGCGCCAATGCGAATAAGTTCTTCGGCGGAGATACGACAAAAGTTCCCAGAAAAGCTATTACAACAGGAATTGGTGACATTCTTGAATCAGATGTTATCATAATGGAGGCATTCGGAACAAAGAAAGCAAACATTATATGGAAATCTTTCTTTACAGAGCCTACAACAGATATTCCGGCAACTGCGCTTCAAACTGTTGACGAAGATAAGCTTGTTCTAGTTATACTTGATGAGGAATCCGCAAGTGTAATTTCGGAAAAAGAAGGAGATATATTTGAAAATCCGGAAGATGTGATTCATGAATATATCGACGATAAATTTTTTGCTGATGACGACTAAAACCAGTGCTCCCTTGAGATTTCTCAAGGGAGTTTTGGCTTTATAAAATAAAAATTATAAAAAACTCTTGCATTTTATATGTATGTTTTGCTATAATAGAAAAGATGAAAAGAGGTAGAAAAATGAGAAACTATGTAGAAAAAGCCAATTTAACAATTAACGCAACAGCTTTTTTTATAGTTGCTTTATTTTTATTAGCAATTTAAGGAAATTTTATTTCCTTATTTTTTTTTGCAATTTCGCATCGAAATTATAATAATACAAAATTAAAAAGGAGAGAGATTTTAAATGCCAAAAAGAACAGATGTAAAAAAAGTTTTAGTAATAGGATCAGGACCTATAGTAATAGGACAAGCTGCTGAGTTTGATTATGCAGGTACACAAGCTTGTTTATCGTTAAAAGAAGAAGGATATGAAGTAATACTTGTAAATTCAAATCCAGCAACAATTATGACAGATACAACTATAGCAGATAAAGTATATATGGAGCCTTTAACATTAGAGTATGTTGCAAAAATAATTAGATATGAGAGACCAGATGCAATAATACCAGGACTAGGAGGACAAACAGGGTTAAATTTAGGTATGCAACTTGCTAAGAAGGGAATTTTACAAGAATGTAGAGTAAAACTTTTAGGAACAAGCCTAGAAAGTATAGAATGTGCTGAAGATAGAGAAAAATTTAAAGAGCTTTGTGAAAAAATAGGAGAACCAGTAATAGCATCTGAAATTACATATTCAGTAGAAGAAGCTGTAAAAGCTGCAAAAGAAATTGGATACCCAGTAGTATTAAGACCAGCATTCACATTAGGAGGAACAGGAGGAGGTTTCGCAGAAAACGAAAAAGAATTAAAAGAAATAATGAAAAATGCTCTTCAACTTTCTCCAACAAATCAAGTATTAATAGAAAAAAGTGTAAAAGGATATAAAGAAATAGAATTTGAAGTAATGAGAGATGCAAATGATACAGCAATTGCAATATGCGGTATGGAAAACATAGACCCAGTTGGAGTTCATACAGGAGATTCAATGGTTGTAGCACCTATCCAAACATTAAATGAACATGATTTTAACATGCTAAAAGAAAGTAGTTTAAAGCTAATTAGAGCATTAAAAATAGAAGGTGGATGTAATGTACAATTTGCATTAAATCCAAATTCTTCAGAATATTATTTAATAGAAGTAAATCCTAGAGTGTCTCGTTCATCAGCTTTAGCATCAAAAGCAAGTGGATATCCAATAGCAAGAGTAACTGCTAAAGTTGCTATGGGAATGAACTTAGATGAAATAGATATAGTAAACTCACCTGCAAATTTAGAGCCAGAACTAGACTATATTGCAACAAAAATCTCAAGATTCCCATTTGATAAATTTGCAACAGCTTCTAACAAATTAGGAACTCAAATGAAAGCAACAGGAGAAATAATGAGTTTAGGAAGAACACTAGAAGAAGGCATACTAAAAGGTATTAGATCAATGGAAGTAGGAGCTTGCCATTTACACTTACCTAAATTTGATAATATAGAAACAGAAGAATTACTAGAATATATAAAAGATGGTAGAGATGATAGATTCTTTGCAGTAGCAGAATTAATAAGAAGAGGAACTTCGCTTCAAACAATATTTGATATAACAAAAATAACAATATTCTTCTTAGAAAAATTTAAAAACATTATAGACCTTGAGAATAAAGTAAAAGAAAATCCTATGAATTTAGAAATATTAAAAGAAGCTAAAAAAATGGGATTTAGTGATAAATACATAGCAAAATTATGGAAGAAAACAGAAGCAGATGTTTACTTATTTAGAAAAGAAAATAAAATATATCCAAATTATAGAATGATAAATACAGCACCAGTAGAAGGCGAAAGATATGTACCATATTTCTATTCAACATACAATGGAAAAAGTACAATGCCAAAAAATGATCCAAACCATAAAGATAAAAAAATAGTGGTTTTAGGTTCAGGACCAATTAGAATAGGACAAGGTGTTGAGTTTGATTATTCAACAGTACATGCTGTAACAACAATTAAAAAAGCAGGATATGAAGCTATAATTATAAACAACAATCCAGAAACAGTTTCAACAGACTTTACAACAAGTGATAAATTATATTTTGAGCCTTTAACAATAGAAGATATTATGAACGTAATAGATTTAGAAAAACCAGAAGGAATAATTGCATCACTTGGAGGACAAACACCTATAAACTTAGCAGAAGGATTAATGAAATTAGGAGTTAAAATAATAGGAACAGATTTCGAAGCAATTGAAAAAGCAGAAAACAGAGATGCATTTGAAAAAATAATGACAGAATTAGAAATTCCACAACCAAAAGGAAAAGCGGTAACAAGTATAGAGGATGGAATAAAAGCTGCAGAAGAAATAGGGTACCCAGTATTAGTTAGACCAAGTTATGTTCTTGGTGGAAGGGCTATGCAAATAGTAGGAAGTAAAAAAGCATTAGAAAAATATTTAAAAACAGCAGTTGAAATAAATACTAAGCAACCTGTTTTAGTAGATAAATATATTACAGGTAGAGAATTAGAAGTAGATGCTGTATGTGATGGAAGAGATGTTTTTGTTCCAGGAATAATGGAACACGTTGAAAAAACAGGTATACACTCAGGAGATAGTATAAGCGTATATCCTACATTTAGTATAAGTGAAGAAGCAAAAGAAAAGATTTTAGAATATACAGTAAAATTAGGACTAGGAATTGGAATCGTAGGATTATATAACATCCAATTTATAGTAGATAAAGATGATAATGTATATGTAATAGAAGTAAATCCAAGATCTTCTAGAACTGTACCATTCTTATCAAAAGCAACAGGATATCCTTTAGCAGACATTGGAACACTTGCAATGCTTGGAAAGAGCTTAAAAGCACAAGGGATTATACATGTATATCCAAAAGAGAAACAAAAATGGTATGTAAAAGCACCAGTGTTCTCTTTTTCAAAACTAACTGGAATAGATGCATATCTATCCCCAGAAATGAAATCTACAGGAGAAGCAATAGGATATGATAAAACATTAACAAGAGCGTTATACAAAGCACTTCAATCATCAGGAATGAACGTAGAAAATTATGGAACAATATTTGTAACACTTGCAGATAAAGATAAAGAAGATGGACTTCCTTTAATTAGAAGATTTTACAACTTAGGATTTAATATAGAAGCAACAAAAGGAACTGCAAAATTCTTAAAAGCAAATGGAATACGTACAAGAGCTAAAGAAAAAATAAGTGATGGAAGTGATGCAATTTTAGAATCTATTAGAAAAGGATATGTAAATTACGTAATAAACACAAGAGAGGTAGATTCAATAAATCAAGAAACAGATGGATTTAAAATAAGAAGATCTGCAGTAGAAAATAATGTAGCAATGTTTACGTCATTAGATACAGTAAGAGTATTATTAGATGTATTAGAAGAAATAACACTATGTATTTCAACAATAGACGAATAGGTTCCAGGGACTGTCCCTCTTTTGTCTGAACAGGACAAAAGGGAACTGTCCTGAACCATAGAGAGATAAATTAATAAATATTATATAAAGAAAGGAAATAAAATATGAACCATTTAATTGACATTAAAGATTTATCAGTTGAAGAAATTGATGAATTGATTAAAAAAGCAAAAGATATAATTGAAAACAAGGAAAAATATTCAGAAAAATGTAAAAGTAAAATATTAGCTACTTTATTTTTTGAACCAAGTACAAGAACAAGACTTAGCTTTGAATCAGCAATGTTAGGGCTAGGAGGACAAGTTTTAGGATTTTCTTCAGCAGCTAGTAGCTCAACAGCTAAAGGTGAAAGTGTATCAGATACAATAAGAACAGTAAGCTGTTATTCTGATATAATAGCAATGAGACATCCTAAAGAAGGAGCACCAGTTGTAGCGATAGAAAGTTCAAATGTTCCAGTAATTAATGCTGGAGATGGAGGACATAATCATCCAACACAAACTTTAACAGATTTATTAACAATACAGTCTGAAAAAGGAAGATTAACAGATCTAACTATAGGTCTTTGTGGTGATTTAAAATTTGGAAGAACAGTACATTCATTAATTACAGCTATGTCAAGATATAAAAATATTAAATTTATATTAATATCTCCAAATGAATTAAAAGTTCCAGAATATATAAAGAAAGAAGTTTTGGATAAAAACAACATTGAGTGGTGTGAAACACAAGATATAGAAGAATATATAGATAAATTAGATATTTTATATATGACCAGAGTTCAAAAGGAAAGATTTTTTAACGAAGCTGATTATATAAGATTAAAAGACTACTATATATTAAACAAACAAAAACTAGAGAATGCAAAAAAAGATTTAAGTATACTTCATCCATTGCCAAGGGTAAATGAAATATCAGTAGAAATTGATAGCGATCCAAGAGCATGTTATTTTAAACAAGTAGAAAATGGAAGATATATAAGAATGGCATTGATTTTAAAATTATTAGGGATAGAATAAAATCTGTAGGGGCGATTTTAATCGCCCGCAAATGAATAGCGAGGCATGAAATGTAGGGGCGGGCCTTGTGTCCGCCCAATGATAAATAGTGAGAATTGGATTTGAAGGAGGAAATAAGATGAATATAGATAGTATCACAAACGGTATAGTAATTGACCACATCGAAGCTGGAAAAAGTATGGAAATATATAAATATTTGGGACTAGAAGAACTAGATTGTTCTGTTGCTATAATTAAAAATGTAAAAAGCAAAAGAACAGGAAAAAAAGATATAATAAAAATAGACAATGATATTGACATTGATATGGATATCTTAGGATATATAGATACAAATATTACAGTAAATATAATAAAAGATGGAAAAATAATTAAAAAAGCTCATATGGAGTTACCAGAGAAATTAGTAAACATAGTTAAATGCAAAAATCCTAGATGTATAACATCTGTTGAACAAGAAATAAATCACATATTTAATTTAACAGATAGAGAAAATAAAATATATAGATGCAAATATTGTGAAACACAAGCAAAATAATAAAAAATTTACAACGAAAAAAGTCTGAAAAAGGCTTAAAATAAAGGAAAAATTTGCAGGAAAAAATTTCTTGCAAATTTTTTTGAAAAATTTTAAAAAAAGTGTTGACATGGATTAATAATCTGTGCTAAAATAAATCTTGCGTTTGGGAAAAGAAGTTTAAACGCAAACAAAAGTACATTGAAAAATAAACAATAAATTCCTTTAAGAAGAATACTTTGAAGTATTCGTACTCGATAAAGAAATTGGAGAAAACCAAGTAAAAAAACGCTAAGTGTAAATCAAATGTAGGGAACGAACTTTGTTCGTTCCGCGGGCGACTACTAGTCGCCCCTACAAACAGGATTAGATATGTAATGTAGAGGAATCTACAATATATAAACAACAAACAAGAGAGTTTGATCCTGGCTCAGGATAAACGCTGGCGGCGCACATAAGACATGCAAGTCGAACGGAAGTCGTTACAAAATGGATTGAAGATTTATCGG
>JAZSCD010000079.1:0-4719 GCA_045602745.1 Clostridia bacterium
AAATCAGAGCTAATATCAACAGGAAAATTTGAGGCAGTTGGTGGGTATGAATATATAGCATTATTACCAGATAAAGTTCCGCTAGTTTCTAATGCTGAAAAGTATATGAGAATAGTAGAAGAAAAATCTATTTTAAGGAAATTAATAAAAGCATCAAATGATTTAATGGCATTAGGTTATGAACAAAATGAAGAAATAGATACAATAATGGAACAAGCAGAAAAGAAAATATTTGATATAATGCAAGGGAAAAATCAGAGAGGATATTCTTCATTAAAAGATATATTAGTAGATACATTTACACAATTAGAACAATTGTATAATCAAAAACAACATGTAACAGGTGTTCCTACAGGATTTGCTGATTTAGACTATAAAACAGCCGGACTTCATGAATCAGATTTAGTGCTAATTGCTGCAAGACCTGCTATGGGTAAATCAGCATTTGCACTAAATCTTGCGACAAACGCTGCAGTTCAATCTAACGTACCAGTAGTAATATTTAATTTAGAGATGTCTAAAAGCCAGTTGGTAAGCAGAATTCTATGTAGTGAGGCTATGGTAGATAGTAACAAAGTAAGAACAGGAAAAATAGAAGAAGATGATTGGGTAAAACTTGCAACAGCTTTAGGACCTTTATCAGAAGCTCCAATATATATAGATGACACACCAGGTATTACAGTTACAGAAATAAGGGCAAAATGTAGAAAACTAAAAATGGAGAAAAATCTTGGACTTATAGTAATAGACTATTTGCAATTAATTCAAGGAAGTGGTAAAAGAAATTCAAGCCGTGAACAAGAAATTTCTGAAATAAGTAGATCACTTAAAATTTTAGCAAAAGAATTAGATGTACCAGTAATTGCACTATCACAATTATCAAGAGCGGCAGAACAAAGAGCAGACCACAGACCAACGCTTTCTGATCTTCGTGAATCTGGAGCAATAGAGCAAGATGCGGATATAGTAATGTTCTTATATAGAGATGATTATTATAATCCAGATTCAGAAAAGAAAAACATAGCAGAAGTAATAATGGCAAAACACAGAGCAGGATCAACAGGAACTGTAGAATTACTATGGCTAGGAAGTTATACAAAATTTGTTAATATAGAGAAATATAGGGATTAAGACGATTCTAGGGACTGCCCCTAAAAAGTATCAATTTATTGAGACTTTTTGGGACTGTCCTGAATCGTAAATTAAATTCAAATTGAAAATAAAAAAACATTCTGGTTTAAACTTTTAAAATTAAACCAGAATATTTTTTATCCTGAATAGATAACAGGATGTAAGGAATTAAGATGAAATAGAATCTAACTGATTAAGTAAAATTTGTAAAACAGTGCAGACCTTGCAAAAAGTATCAAGGGCATCTTCAACGGAAAGTTCTCCTGAACAGACTTTATTAAGAATGTCACATGCATTAAAGCCTTCACCGTTCAGAGCTCCCTCTGTTTCAATTAGCTTTGAGTAATTTTGAAGTGTTTCTACATAATCAGTTTTCCCGCTTTCATAAAAATCCATAAGTGATTTTTTTATTTCCTTTGAAATGGAAAGCGAAGATTCGGCTTTTTCTCTTAACTGACTTATACGTGATGAAATTTCATCATGCATTGTAAAAGTTTCCTCTCATATAATTATTTTATATACGTAAAAGTATATGTCCAAATCATACAACATTATGTAAAAAAGTAAACACATTGCTTTTTGAGGTTGAAAATGCTATAATCTATAATTATTAATAAATTATAAAGGTGAATTTTAATGAAACAAAAAATCTTACAAACAATAAAAAAATATAATTTAATAAAAAATGGAGATGGTATTGTAATAGGAGTGTCTGGTGGACCAGATTCTATTTGCTTATTGCATATATTAAATGAATTAAAACAAGAATTAAATTTTAAAATTTATGTAGCACATATAAATCATATGATAAGAGAAGAAGCTGATTTAGAAACTGAATATGTAAAAGAGTTTTGTAATAAAATAGAAGTAGAGTGTTTTATAAAAAGAATAGATGTAGTAAAAATTGCAACAGAATTAAAAAGAGGAACAGAAGAAACAGGAAGACAAGTAAGATATGATTTCTTTAATGAAATTTTAGAAAAAACAAATTCTAATAAAATAGCAACAGCACATAATAATAACGATAAAGCAGAAACGATTATTATGAATATATTAAGAGGAAGCGGAACAACGGGGTTAAAAGGAATAGAACCTATAAGAGATAATAAATTCATAAGACCTTTAATAGATATAACAAGAGAAGAAATAGAAGAATATTGTATAAATAATAATTTAAATCCAAAAATAGATAAATCAAATAATGAAAACATTTATACAAGAAATAAAATTAGGAATGTCGTTATTCCGTATATAAAACAAGAATTTAATCAAAATATAATAAAAACAATAAACAGATTATCAGAGGTAATAACAGAAGAAAATGAATATTTGAATAAAATAGCACAAGAAACATTTAATGAGGTATGTATACTGCCACAAAAATCTGTAGGGGCGACTAGTAGTCGCCCGCAAAACAAAAGTAATACAAAACAAATTGCAAACGTTGTAGGGGTCGCTTCCTACAGCGACCCGCACTTCGAAGGAATTACCCAAGAAAGCCAAATAATCCTAGACCTAAAAAAATTTAATAATCTAGAATTAGTAATAAAAAGAAGGCTAATACTATATAATATTAATGAACTCTTAGGTTCTACAGAAGGAATAGAAAAAATAAATATAGATGATATTATAAAATTATGTACAAATAACATTGGTAACAAATATTTAATGCCAACTAAAAAAATAAAAATTTTAGTAAAAAAAGGAAAAATTTTTTTTATTGCTCTTAACTAATCTTCCGTAAGCAAATGCTTGACAGAGTAAGAATTGCTAGAAAAAACTTTATAAAAAGTATTGTAATTAAAAATCTAATATGTTATATTTCATACATGCATGGTGACGTAGTGTAGGGGCGACTAGTAGTCGCCCGCACTCCAAAGACATTGCCCTAGCAAAGGAATACAAAGGGGAAAGATATATCCTCTTACAAACAAAGGAGATTGAAAAAATGAAAAAAAGTTTAAAAACATTAGCTATGTGGTTAATTATAACAATTATATTTATAATACTTATATCATCTATAATGGATAATAAAGATAATAAAATGACATATTCAGAATTAATGGTAGCTATTAAAAGTGGAAATGTACAGAACATAGAACTAGAAATAGATAAAGGTATGCTTAAAACAGAAGAAACTGGTAGAGGATATGTAACATTAAGAAATAATAAAATACAAAAACAAGTTGAAATACCAAATATACAAAGTTTTATAAATTCAGCAAACCAATACTTAATAGAAGGAACTTTTAATTTAAGTTTAAAAACAGAATCAATATTAATAACTATATTAAATTTAGTTGCTCCAATAGGAATATTAGTTATATTTTTTGTATTTATGTTTTTAATTATGGGAACTTCTCAAAGTGGAAGTGGAAACAAAACAATGTCTTTTGGTAAAAGTAGAGCAAGATTAATGGGAACAACAGAAAAAACTAAAGTAACATTTAATGATGTAGCAGGAGTAGACGAAGAAAAAGAAGAATTAGAAGAAATAGTAGAATTTTTAAAATCACCTAAAAAATTTACAGACATGGGAGCAAGAATTCCGAAAGGAGTTCTATTAGTAGGCCAACCAGGTACAGGGAAAACATTGCTTGCAAAAGCAGTAGCAGGAGAAGCAGGAGTACCATTCTTTATAATAAGTGGATCAGACTTTGTAGAAATGTTTGTTGGTGTTGGTGCATCAAGAGTAAGAGATTTATTTGAACAAGCAAAGAAAAATGCGCCTTGTATAATATTTATAGATGAAATAGATGCAGTAGGACGCCAAAGAGGAGCAGGACTTGGTGGAGGACATGATGAAAGAGAACAAACATTAAACCAATTATTAGTTGAAATGGACGGATTTGGTACAAACGAAGGTGTTATAGTACTTGCAGCAACAAATAGACCAGACGTATTAGATAAAGCATTATTAAGACCAGGAAGATTTGATAGACAGATAATAGTATCAGCACCAGATGTAAAAGCAAGAGAACAAATATTAGAAGTTCATAGTAGAAAGAAAAAAATATCAGACGACATAGATTTAAGAACAATAGCAAAAAATACAGCAGGATTCGCAGGAGCAGATTTAGAAAATGTATTAAACGAAGCAGCACTTCTTGCAGCAAGAAGAAACAAAAAAGAAATTGAAATGGAAGAAATAGAAGATGCAATGATAAAAGTAACAATGGGACCAGAAAAGAAAAGCAGAGTAAGAAGCGACAAAGAAAATAAATTAGTAGCTTTCCACGAAGCAGGACACGCAGTAGTAAGTAGATTTTTACCAACTCAAGACAATGTACATCAAATATCAATAGTTCCACGTGGTATGGCAGGTGGATATACAATGTATAGACCAGACGAAGACAAAAATTTTATGTCTAAATCAGAAATGGAAGAAAATATTGTTTCATTGCTTGGTGGTAGAGTTGCAGAAAGCTTAGTTTTAAATGATATATCAACAGGAGCAAGCAACGATATAGAAAGAGCATCAAAAATTGCAAGAGATATGGTGACGAAATACGGAATGAGTGAAAGGCTTGGAACAATTACATTTGGTTCTGGCCAAGGTGAAGTGTTCTTAGGAAGAGATTTTACACA
>JAZSCD010000080.1:0-25558 GCA_045602745.1 Clostridia bacterium
AAAGTAGCTCTTTTAATTTCTTTTTGTTTTAACATTATATATTCCACCTTCCTATGTTTTGTAAATTTTACAAAAATATACATCTAGGGTGAAATATTTGCTTACAAAGTTCTAAGGTGATGTTATCATAAATTAACTACATTTGCATTTAAAAGAAATTGTAAAAAATAAAAAAATATGCTATAATTAATTATATTAAAGTTGTTAGGAGGAAATTCTATGTTACAAGTAAAAAAAATAATTATAGTAATGTTAGTAATTAGTTTTTTATTTTTTAATACATTTTCTTTTGCGATTAATCCAAGTGATTATGATCCGAGCCAAGGAGAAAGTGGCGGTAATGAAAAAGTATCAGAAATTGGTGGTAAAATATTAGCAAATATAAGAACAATAGGAGTTTGCATGTCTGTTGTAGTATTAACTGTTATAGGAATAAAATATATGTTTTGCTCTGTAGAGGAAAAAGCAAGTTATAAAGAAAATATTATTCCATATGTAGCAGGATGTTTTTTATTAGCTTGTGCCACTGTAATACCAAGTATGGTATATAATATAGCAACAGAAACATCGACAGAATCATCATCAAATGTTAATCAAGGAATAACTTGGAATGAAGCTACAAGTGCAAAGGAATATATAGATGGTGGAGGAAACTTAGAAGAAGTATCTGATGAAAAATTGCTAGATTGGTATGGTCAATTGTCAAGATTGTCAGGAAATAGTGATAAGTTAACAGATTATTATGAAAAAGTTAAGAAAGAAGTTAATAACAGAGGTGGCTATGATGCTATAAAATAATGTATCACTACAATAATTAATTAAAAAGAAACTTACATAGTGAAATATAGATAGTATATAATGTAGATAAAAAAATAAAAAGGAAGGTGTAGACTATGAAAAGTATAAAAATAATTACTGCATTAATTTTAATTACATTTATCATAGTTATGTTTTTTTCAACAAAAACATATGCCATAGATGAAATTTTTTCTGCAGGAAATAATTTTTTAAGTGCAGGAGATGATTCGGGAACAATTTCGGATGATGATTTAAAAGAAGCAAGTTCTAAAATATATAATATATTATTAGGAATAGGAGTTGTTGTTGCAGTTGTAGTAGGTGCAGTATTAGGAATTTCATTTATATATGGAAGTGCAGAAGGAAAAGCAAAAATATCTGAAGCACTAGTACCATACATAATAGGGTGTTTTATAGTATTCGGAGCGTTTGGAATATGGAAACTAGCTATAAATATGGGAAACGATATTATAGATATAAGTGGTGGCGGAAGTGTAGAAAGTCCTCAAGCAAATAAAAGTTTTAGATGTGCGGAATGTGGTGCAGAGAAAAGTTTAAGTGCGAACCAATTGCAAATGTTAGAAACAAAGGGAACGTTAAGGTGTAATACATGCAATAAACAAACAAGTTGGACAGAGGTAAGATAAAAAATAAAATAATAATAAAGTCCTAGATTTATTCTAGGACTTTATTACAAAATTATTACATTTTTATGAAAATTACATTTTTTTTGCTAATATATTACAATTACTATTATTTTCTGTTATAATATATATAAGTGTAAATAGGTTAAAAAAAGAAAATTAAAATACAAAGGAGGAATTAAATTGGCATTATACGAAATTCCAAGAAATGTTAAAGGCGAGCGGAAGAATATTATTTATTTTTTCTACAAAAGCATTAATATATACTGTAATACGGAGGAATAATAGGATATTTAATATATTCTGCAATAATTTCTATGTTTAGTACATCACTTATTGCATTGGCAGGAACAATACTTGCATTTGGTGTAGTAGGATTTGTAATAGGAAGTTTTAAAGTCCCAGAGTCTTCTAATTTCGAAATCACAAAAAAGACTGGTGGAGAAAATATAGATGAAGTTATACTAAGAGCAATAAAGTTTAAAAGGAAAAAAAATAGAATTTATGTGTATACAAAGGAGGAAAATAAATAATGGATAAGTTTATTGGTATTTTAGAAATAGTTGCAATATTTTTAGTATTTGTAATAATTGCATTAATATTTATTTATTTCTTAATGTTAAGAAAAGAAAAAAAAGGAAATGAAGAAAAGGAGAAAAGTAGTAAACCAAAAGAATCCTCATATAAAAAAAATAAAGAATATACTAAACTATCTGTTTTTGATTTTATGAAATTTGATAAAATAGAAGACAATATGATTATCCAAGATAATGAAACAAGATATTTGATGGTAGTAGAATGTGAAGGAATAAACTATGATTTAATGTCAGAAATAGAAAAAGTATCTGTAGAACAAGGATTTTTACAATTTTTAAATACATTAAGACATCCAATTCAATTATATATACAAACAAGAACTATTAATATAAGTAGTAGTATAGAAAATTATACAAACAAATTAAACTTAATAAAACAAGAGTTAATAAAAAAACAAAATGAATATAATAAACTTTTACAATCAGAAGATTACAATAGAAAAATTATAAATAGTTTAAGAGTAGAAATTGCAAGACTTCAAAATTTATATGACTATGGAAAAGATATTGTAGCTAATACTGAAAAAACAAGTCTTAATAAAAATGTTTTAAGAAAACATTATTACATAATTATTTCATACCACATATCAGAATTAGGTTCTAATATAGTAGATGAAGAAGAAAAAAGAAATATGATTTTTTCAGAATTATATACAAGAGCTCAATCAATAATAAGAACATTATTTGCATGTAGCATGAAGGGAAAAGTATTAGATTCTAACGAGCTTACAGAGTTATTATATGTTTCATATAATAGAGATGAATCAGAAGTGTATGGAGTAGATAAAGCTATAAGAGCAGGATATACAGAGTTATATTCTACAGCACAAGATGTTTTAGATAAAAAAATGCAGGCATTAGATAATAAAATAAATGAAAAAGCATTAGAAAAAGCAAGAGTATTAGTAGATGAAATAAGAACAGAAAAAGAAAAAGCAGTAATAAAAAAAGAAAAATCACTTGATGAATTAGTTGATGATTTAGCTAAAATAATAATAGATGAAAATAAAAAGTATGTTGGAGAAGATGTTGCTAAAGAAGCAATTGCTAGAATAGATAATACAAAAGAGGAGGTAAAAAAAGATGAGCAAAAAACAAAAAAAACAAGAAGAAGTACAAAATAATATTCAAGAGTCAGAGATTTTAAGAGAAAAAACTATAAAAGAGTTAATAGCTCCATCAGGAATAGATGCTTCAAATATAGATTATTTAAGAATAATTTCTAATACAACAAGATATGCAAGAAGTTTTTTTGTATCTACTTTACCACGTATGTGTTCATTTCCAGAGTTGTTTAGAGATATGTATATGTTTGGAGATACAAATACATCAATATATATAAATCCAATACAAGAATCAAAATCTCAATTAGAATTAAATAAAGTAATAAACCAATTAGAAACAGAAAGAATTGTAGCAGCAGATAGAGGTAATATAAACAGGGAAAGTGTTATAACTCAAAAAAGATTAGAAGCAGAAAATTTAAGAGATGAAATTGCAGCAGGTTTTAATACATTATATGAAGCTTCAATAGTAGCAACATTATTTGCATATAATTTACAAAGCTTAGATGCGTATACAAAAATGTTATCTTCAGAATTATCAAAAAACTTAGTAGGAGTAAAAACAGCTTGGGCATTACAAGAGGAAGCTTTTAGATCAAATGTTCCTTTAATGAAAAATGAGCTTTCTAAAAAACATACATTTGATAGAAAATCTATGGGAACAGTTTTCCCATTTACAACTTCAGAAGTTGGACATTTAACTCGGAATACCATTAGGTTTTAATAAGCAAACAGGAGTACCTATACTTTTTGATAATTTCCATTCATCACTTACAAATTATAATATGGTTATATTTGCAAAATCTGGTGCCGGAAAATCTGTTACTATGAAAACCTTAATTTCTAGATCTGCGGTTCTTATGGGAATAGAAAGTTTAGCACTTGATGCAGAAGGTGAATATTCTCTTGTTGCAGAAGCATTAGGTGGAATAAATGTAGTGTTAGGACCAACTTCTCAAACTGTAATTAATTTGTTTGATATAGAAGTAGAAAGAATAAAAGATGAAATTACAGGTAAAGAAAGAACAGTATTAAATGTAGAAAATAAAGTAGAAGACGTAACTCAAGCACTTTTAACAATGGCTAGAGGAAGTACTAGAAGTACAGATGTAAATGAGCTTACTAAACAAATTATAGCTGAAGTAGTTTCAGAAGAATATGCAAAAGCTGGTATAACAGCAGATCCAAATAGTATATATGAGGCTTCTTACGGAGGTACAAGAAGGGATAATTTATTTAAAGCAAAAAAACAAATGCCAACTATTGGTTCATGGTATAAAACATTAGTAGAAAAAGCTAAAGAAAATAAAGATCCTAACTATCAATTTCATTATAGTTACTTAATAAAAGTTATGAAACAATATATAAGAGAATATAATGGTCAAATGGCATATTTTGACGGACAATCCACATTTGAATTATTAGAAGGTGCACCATTTATAAATTTAGATATATCTCAATTAGAAGAAAGATTCGCAAGACCACTTGCACAACAAATATTACTTTCTTGGATTTGGGAAAAATATGTTAAGAAAAACAGTGAAGATAGAAAAAAAGCTACTAGAAAAAGGGTTTTAGTAGACGAAGCATGGATGCTTTTACCATATCCTGAAGCAGTAGAGTTTTTAAATACAATGGCAAGACGTGCTAGAAAAAGAAATGTATCTCTTGCAATAATTTCTCAAAGATTCCAAGACTTTTATGAAAAACAAGAAGCACAAGCAGTTTTAACTTCATCAGATACAAAGTTATTTTTAGCACAAGATAAAGCAGAAATAGAATATTTAAGGGAAGTATTTAAACTAAGCGAAGGAGAAGCCGGATTTTTAGTAAATTGCTTAATAGGTGAAGGTCTATTAAAAGTAGGGCAAGATACTGCAATAATACAAATAACACCAACAAAAAAAGAATTTGAATTTGTGGAAACAAATTTAAATAAATTAGCAGGAAAACAATAAGAAAGGAAAGCTTGTATGAAATTTATTACCAATAATAAGATAACCAAAAAAATAATTATAGCTATTATAATTGTAATGTTATTTAATTTCATAGCCCCAGTTTGTAGTAAAGCTACAGACGAAGAAGGAGGAGATTTACTTAATCCAATATCAGAATTTATTTGTGCAATTGGTGATTTGGTAATAAAAGTCATGCAAAAAGTTTTTATTGGTTATGGTGATATAAAAGACGATACTGGTTTTAACATATTTTATGGTCCCAAAAATATATTCTCTGGTGCTTTACCAATATTTGATATAAATTTTATTAATCCTAAAGAAGATATAACTTTAACTATACCAGCAACAAGTACTTCAGAAGGCGAGAGTGATGAAAAAACAGAACCTTCAGAGGTAAATGGAAATGCACAAAACCAACAATTAATACAAACTATGCAATCTATAATTAATTGGAGAGATACAAATGGAGAATTATTGACCAAAGAGCATTACATAAATGGAATTAATCAGGATGATGTTAATAAATTTAATAGCTTACTGAGTTTTCTTAATAGAGCAAAAGAGTTAAGCACTACGGCTAATGAGAATACTCTTATTGAAGGTGCAATTACAGGAGTACAAGGAATAATAGACAATACAGATACTATAAATCAATGGATAGAAGAGGAAGGAATAAATGTAGATATATTTTATTCAAATTTAGAAGAACTTAGGCAAAATATGGCGCAATTTGTGAATATAGAAGATGTATATAATGAAGATATAAATGTAGACTATAATGAAACTACAGAGATTACATCAAAATCTTCAGCGGCAGTTCTTCAATCTGTAATATCAAAATGGTATAAAGCTTTAAGGACAATAGCTTTTGTAGGATTATTATCAGTTATAGTATATATTGGTATAAGAATAATAATAAGCAGTACAGGACAAGAAAAGGCAAAATATAAAAATATGATTATGGGATGGATTACGGCAATATGTATATTATTTGTTTTACATTTTATAATGGCCTTTATATTAGAGATTACAGAAACATTAACAAATATAATAGTGCAAAATACAACAGAAGCTACTACAGGGAATGAATCAGCGATTACAATAGAAAGAGACGAATTAATAAGTGAGATAAGAAATGAGGTAGGAATAGAGCCAAACTTTAGACAAAGTTTTGCTAAAATGATAATTTATTTAGCTCTTGTTGTATATACAGTAATATTTACAATTACATATTTAAAAAGGGTGGTGTACATGGGTTTTTTTACCATGATAGCACCATTAATAGCATTAACATATCCATTAGATAAAATAAAGGATGGACAGGCTCAAGCTTTTGGAATGTGGATTAAAGAATATACATTTAATGCGTTATTGCAAGTAATGCATATATTGTTATATACAATTTTAATAGACAGTGCTAATACATTATTTGAACAAGGAAATTGGATATATGCAATTGTTGCAATAGGATTTTTAGTGCCAGCAGAAAAATTCTTTAGAAAGATGTTTGGATTTGAAAAAGCAGGAACAATTTCTCCATTAGGGGCAGCAGCAGGTGGAGCAGCAATAATGAATATGATGAATAAGGTTAAATCAAAGAGTTCAGGTGGAGGAAATTCTAAAGAAGAAAAATCAACTTCAGATAAAACTAATCAAAGAACTGCAGGTGGAGAACACAAAATGAGTAATCCTACAGAGGCATGGTCAGAAACTAAACAAACTCCACTAGAAAGAGCAAATAGTTCTCAGCAAGAAGATGAGGAAGAAAAAAGAAGTCTTAGAGATAGAGCTCAAGATTTTAGAAGTCAGCATATAAATAATAATAGAGTTATTAATGGAATAAAAGCAGTAGCAGGTAATAAATTTACTGGTAAAAAAATTGCTAAATATGTAGGAAAAAAAGCTCTTAAGGCAACTCTGGGCGCAACTATGGGGACAATAGGCCTTGCAGCAGGTGTAGCAACAGGTGATTTATCTAAAGCAGCAAAATTTGGAGCAGGAGGACTAATTGCAGGAAGTGCAATTGGAGGAGGAGTTGTAAATAGAGCAGAAAGAGCTGCACAAGAATTTGCAAAAACAAGAGATTTATTTAGACAAGGATATGAGGGAACGGAATATAATCAAAGACAAAATGAAAGATTAGATAAAGAATTTATGAATAGTGCAGAAAATAAACTATTTTTTAGAACTCATTTTGAAGATTATAAACAAGCAATGGAAGATGCACTAATAGCTAGACAAAATGGAATTACAGATAACAAAGAAATTAAAAAGATTTTAGATATCGCATACAAGGAAAAAGGTGATAGAACCAATAATGTACAAAAAATGGTAGGAGTTGCAATTTTAAGTGAACAACTTAAAGATGGGTATAACAAAAAAGAAACTAGAGAAGATTTTAAACAAGGGATAATTAAGAATTTACAAAAAAGAGGAGTAGCTAATCCAGAAAATCAAGCTGAAAAAATAATGACAGACATTGGAAGGTATAGAGGGCTAGTTTTATAGTACTAATTTTTAGAAAGGATATGTAAAATTTATGAAAAATATTACTAACAAAGATATAACAAAAAAAATCATAGTAGCAATAGTATTTGTAATATTGTTTAGTTTTACTGTTCCAAATTACAGTTTTGCATCAGTTGGAGGAGTCCTTTTTAAACCATTTGCACAATTTATTTGTGGAGTAGGCGATTTAGTATTTGTGGGATTACAAAAAACTTTTTTAGGAAATGGTATAATAAGTGATAGTAATGAAAATATACAAGAAAGAAATTATTATTATTATTACACACCATATAATATTTTTTCAGGGAATATTCCAGGGTTAGATATAAATTTTATAGAACCAGAACAAAAGAATTTAACAATGGAAATAAAAAAATATGAAGCAGAAGTAACTTTAACAGATGCATTAAGCAATACCGGAGGAGGAACCGAAAAGGATATTCAACAATATGCTGGAGGAGTTTTTTATGCTTTTACAACCAAAAATAGTTCTATTAAAAAATTTAAAAAAGAATATAATTATACAGATGAAGGTAATATAACAAAAGAATATGCAGATGAAATGTATAATAAATTACCAAATCCTTCTTCTATTACAACTTCAGTATATCAAGATATAGAAGTAGTATGGCTAGATGATATTAGTGGAAATGTATATGTAGCAGTTGATGCTATTGAAGAAACTGATTATACAGATGAAACAGGTGAAACTGCTACCACTAATAAAGCATGGGTAATTTTATATGAATTTCCAAACACCGATAGCCTAAAAGACGCTTTTGAAAGTGCAGGAGAAAAACAGCTAAAAACAGAAACTTATAAAATTACCAAAGCATCAACTGGAAAAACATTACAAAAAGTTATGTCGAAATGGTACAAAACATTAAGAACAATAGCTTTAGTAGGATTAATGTCTGTGCTGGTATATATAGGAATTAGAATTTTAATAAGTAGTACAGGTGAAGATAAAGCAAAATATAAAACAATGCTTAAAGATTGGGTAATAGCTCTTGCTTTAATTTTTATATTACAATATATTATGGCATTAGTAATAGAAGCAACAAAGCTATTAACGCAAATAATTTCTGGGGCATCAAATGGTGGAGCTTTAAAATCAGATCAATTATTAAATACAATAAGAAAAACTATTAATCAAGATGTTAGTTTTGGAGAAACAATTGCTGAAATGTTAATGTATTTAGTAATATTAGTATATACAGTTACATTTACATTTACATATTTAAAAAGAGTAGTTTTTATAGGATTCTTTACACTAATATCACCATTGGTAGCATTAACATATCCATTAGATAAAATAAGTGATGGAAACGCGCAAGCATTTAATATGTGGTTAAGGGAATATATATTTAACTGTTTATTACAAGTTATTCATATATTATTATATGTTATATTAGTTGATAGTGCACAAGATTTAGTTACAACAACTCCATTATATGGTGTTGTTGCAATAGGAGCTATAGTACCAGCAGAAAAAATATTAAGAAAAATGTTTGGATTTGAAAAGGCAGAAACTATAGGAAAAGGAACTGCAGCAGCAGCAGCTGGAGCTGCTACAATGAATGCAATAAATAAATTAAAAAGTAAAGCGACTTCCAAAGATTCATTACCAAAGGAAAAAGAACAGGAAAAATTACCAGAGGCAAAAGCTGGAGAAGAAGTTGGCAAGAAAACAGGAGGAGCAGTAGGTAAGGGAACAGGAGCACTTATAGGTTCAGTTGTGCCAGGTGGTGGAACCGAAGTCGGTGCAGAAATCGGTCAAAAAATAGGAGAAATGGGAGGAGGAGCATTTGGAAAAACATTAGGAACAGTAGCTGGTAAAGCAAGAAAAAAAATAGTTGCTAAAGGGAAAAAAGCTATAAGAGGAGCAAAAATAGTAGCAAAGAAGAAATTTACAAAGAAAAAAGTAGCTAAGTATCTAGGAAAAAAAGCCTTACAAGGAGCATTAGGCGCAACAATGGGAACAATAGGATTAGCTGCTGGAATTGCAACAGGTGATTTGTCTAAAGCAGCAAAATTTGGAGCAGGAGGATTAATGGCAGGAAGTGCAATGGGAAAAGGAGTAGTAAATGGACTAGATAATATGGCAGATTCTATTGCAAAAACAGCAGAAACATATATGCAAGGATATTTAGGAACAGATTATAATAATTATAAAAATGCTAAATTAGACAAGGCATTTATGAATGATTCTGATATGCAAAGACATTATATGACACATTTTGATAACTATAAAGTAGCAATGAATGATGCATTAATAGCTAGGCAAAATGGAATTACAGATAATGATGAAATTACTAAAATATTAAATAGTGCATATGGATTAAATCCAAATGCAACAGAACAAGAAAGAATAGATAATGTTAAAAAAATGGTAAATATTTCTCAATTAGATAAACAAATATCAGATGAAAGTTTTATGAAATCAAAAAATAGAGAAGAATTTAGAAAAAGAATAGCAGATAAAATAGGAGAAGAACAGTCAAAAAAAATAATGGAGCTTTTAAGAAATTATAAAGGGTTAGATTTTTAAAAGGATAGTGTAAAGTAATTTATGAAAAATGTAGGGGCAATTTTAATCGCCCGTTCTTCGAAGAATTTACTAAAAAAGAAAGGGAAGTAGTATTATGAAAAAAACAATAAAAAATATATTAATAACAATTTTAATGATAGTAGTGATTTTGGTTAGTATTACTACTTCTAGTTATAAAGTATTAGCAACTAACGAATTAGAACAAACAGAAGAAGGGAATACTACAGGAAATACAATTCTTACAGAAGATGAAGTTTCTCAGATAACTTTAGACGAAGATGGTGATAGCGATTTATCAGGTGGAGTAATTTATAAATCATTTATTAAATTACTAGCATTTATAGGAGATTCATTTATAAAACTTATGCAAGAAATATTTTTAGGTTTTTCTACTATTAGAGGAACAAATGACCAAGGAGAAGAAGCATATGCAATTTTTTATTCACCAGGACAAATCTTTTCAAATAAAATTCCTGCATTTGATATAAATTTTATTAATCCAAAAGAAAATTCAGAATTGTCATTTGAAGGGAAATTAGCAGTAGGAGAAACTGCAATTGAAAATGAAGATATTCCTAATATAATGGACAGTGCTATTGCAAGTTATAATGTGTCATATAATTCATTTACACAAACATCAGGAATAGAAAAAAGAGAAGAGATTGAGGAAGAGTTAAAAGACAAATATGGATATAACATAGAAACTAATGAAAGAATAGCATCGGGAGGAGTTTATGATTTGGTTTCAGAACAAATATTGAATTCACACAAAGGTGCTACAATATATAAAACAGAACAAGGTTATTATATTATTACAATTACAGGTTCAATAGGATCTGCTACTGGAGGAAATCTTACGCATACATACGAATATTATGTAGTAAATGAAGAAACCAGTGAACAGTACCAGGAAGATAGTGATGTTCATTTTACCCAACAATCCTCAGCTGCAATTTTGCAACCAACAGTATCAAAATGGTATAAAGCATTAAGAACAATATCTTTAGTTGGTTTAATGTCAGTACTAGTATATATAGGAATAAGAATAGTAATAAGCAGTACAGGTAAAGAAAAAGCAAAATATCAAAAATGGTTACCAAATTGGATTGCTGCTATATGCATAGTCTTTTTATTGCAATTTATTATGGCAGGTGTTTTACTAGTTACAGAATCAATAACTAGTATAATAAGTTCAGGAATAACAGGTGAAGATAGCAATGTTATAAAACCAGATACATTAATTACTGAAACAAGAAGTATTATAGCTGAAAATCCAGAAAAATATATATGTTTCCCAGAAGTTATAATATATTTAGCTCTTGTTATTTATTCGGGAGTATTTACTTTTCAGTATTTAAAAAGGGTAATTTATATGGCCTTTTTAACTTTAATATCACCACTAATAGCATTAACATATCCTTTAGATAAAATAAAGGATGGAAAATCTCAGGCATTTGATATGTGGCTTAAGGAATATATTTATAATGCACTATTACAAGTTATTCATCTATTAATATATTATGTGTTTGTAGATTCAGCACAAACTTTAGTTGCAGAAAATCCAATATATGCAATAGTAGTTATTGGTATGATAATACCATCTGAAAAACTTATTAGAAAAATGTTTGGATTTAAAAATCAAGAAAGTATGGGTACATTCGAGGCTGCAGCTGGTGGAGCTTTAACAATGAATGCAATAAATCAAATATCACAAATGGCAGGAAAAGATGGAAGTAGCAGTGGCGGTAAGGAAAAAAGTGAAAACAAAGGATCTAATTCTCAGGTAAGAATGTCAGATAGGAGTGCTAGTGGAGAATATGCAATGCAGAGCCCAATTGATGCATTTTCTAGACCAAATGGAGGAGACTATTCAGCAGAACCACCAAAATTAGCAACTCCTCCAAAAATTGGATTAGATTTAGATGAAAATGATAATCCTCAAGGAAGTGATAGAAACAATCCAAAACCAACTAATCAAACTAAGCCAAAGAGTCAAAAAGGTAAAGGTGGTACAAATGGTCCAAGAGGTACAAATGATTCAAGTGATACAAATGGTTCAAGTGGTCGAAATAATGCTAGTGGTAAGAGAAGAGGCAAAAAAGGAAAAGGAGTTAAGGTAACTGATGAAATAGCACCATTTATAGATGATATAGAGGATGAGATGAGTACAGGAACATTAGGTATGGATTTAGATTCTCCAGTGATGCGTGGAAAAATAGCAGAGGGAAAAGTTATAAGGGGATTAAGAGCGGTAACAGAAGGAAAAGGTAAAAAATATGCTAAAAAAGCAGCAAAATTAGCAGCTGGAACTTTAGGAGCAGGAATTGCAGGAACAATAGGATTAGCTGCAGGAGTAGCATCAGGAGATTTATCAAAATCTATTACCTATGCTACAACAGGTATAGCTGCAGGAAATAGTATAGGACAAGGAATAATAGAAAAAACAGATCAAAAAGTTGAATCATTAAAAGAAACAGCTAAAACATTTAGGGAGGGATATGAAGGAATAGACTACGAAGCAAGAGAAGAAGAAAGACAAAATGAAAGATTTTTACATGATGCAAGTGCAATTAAAAAATATAGAGCTAATTTTAGGAATTATGAAAAAGCAATGAATGTTGCATTAGAATTTAGAAGAAATGGAATTACAGATGATGATAAAATAATTAGAGCAATAAAAATTGGAGTTGAAGAAAGAGCTTCTTTAAGTAAAATGATAAGTATTGCAAAAAGAGATTTAAAATTCCCAGATTCTTCATATAGAGATAGAGTTTCAAGAGAAGAATATAGGCGAAATGTTGAAACAACTATTTTTGAGAGATTGCAGAAAAATAATATTGGTAACGATATAGGTATAGAAAAAGAGAATAGGAGTAAAGCAAGAACAGGTGCTAGTGACCATATGAGGTTATTAGGAAGACTTAAAAAAATTGAATTATAATAGGGGGATAAATGAATAGATTAATAAGATGGTATAATAAAAATAGAAAATTTTTTTGGATAGTAATAGCAATTGCTGTAGGAATAGTTTTATTAATCCAATTATTAAACAATTATTCTAAAAATTATGGAAATAAAGAAAAAAAGAAAGAAACAATATATGTAAATAAAAACTATTCAGTAATAAGCGATGAAGTAGTAAATGAAAAAATAGTTACTTCCAATGTAAATATTATTACCAAATTTATAGATTATTGTAATAATAAAAATATTAATGCAGCTTATAATCTTTTATCAAATGATTGCAAGGAAAAAATTTTTCCATCAATTAAGGAATTTGAAGAATATGTAAATAATGTATTTTCAGAGAAAAAATTATATAAATATCAAGCCTGGATTTCAAAAGATGGAAGACATACATATAGAATAGAATTATCTGAAGATATTTTGGCAACAGGAAATAGTTCAACTTCAAAATTGGAATGTTATTATACAGTTATTAAAGAAAACGGACAAACAAAGCTAAATATTAAAAATTACGTAGGAAGCGAAATTATTAATAAATCTGCCTCTAAATATGATATAAAAATAACTGCTGTAAAGAAAGATATATATATAGATTATGAAATATATACTTTTAATGTAGAAAATAAAACTTCTAGGAAAATTAAATTAGACAGTGGAGAGTATTTAGAATCAATGTATTTAAAAGATTCTTCAAATATAAGCAGAATTTGTAAAAGGGATGAAGTTGACGAAGAAAGTTTAGTTGTATTAGACAATAAAAAAAATATTCAAATAAAATATGAAAATGCATATAGTCCTAATTTAAATATTAGAAAAATTGTTTTTAATGATTTAATTTTAAATTATTATAAATATTTAGGTACAGAAGATAAAAAACAATATAATTTAAGAGGTGTAATAGAAATTGGAGTATAATAATAAAAGAAAAGAAGTGAGTTAAGTATGAATAAAATATTGATGCCAACTAATAAAAAATTTACTAAAATAGCTAGAATAGTGCTTATAACGAAAGCCGTATCAATTATTGTTATAGTATCTGTAGTTTTATCACTTCCGTTTATATTAACTTTGATTAAATATTTAGATTGTAGAAATGATAATAAAACGGTTAATTCTGCACAACAAGCTGCACTAGGTACAACAATGGCTAGTGCTCGGAACAGTATCTGGGAATACTGGTTCTGGAAGTTTAATTTCAACTACAGTTAATGGAGAAGACTATTATATTATAGATGGAGCATTAGATTTAGTAGATAGATTAGCTGCCAATGGAGTTGCTCAAAATCAAAATGCTGCATGGAGTGATGCATGTTTATCTTTTGCATATTCATATTGCTATTGGATAATAAATGGTAGTACTAATGTAAGTGGTAGTGAAGCAGCTAGTGATACTCATGCAAGTTATTTTACAGATAAAGATGATAGTAAAGAGGTAATACTAAGTGAAATTTATAATCAAATAAGCAATGGGAAAGCTTGTATAATTCAAGTAAATGGTAATTCAGCTGGTACTTCTAGACACTTTGTAGCAGTAGTAGGATTTAAAAATACGGTAACATCGGCAGATACATTAAAAGAAGAGGACTTATTAATAATAGATCCTTGGGATGGTCAATTAGAGAGTATGTCAGGAAAAGGCTCAGGAACAAGATTTATGATAACTGGACAAGAAGATGTAAATAATAACAATTGGGCAGGATATGTATTATTTGTGTATAATAGATAAAATATAAAAGGTAAATAATAAAAAATAGAAAAGTCTACATAAATATGTTATAATTAATATAGAAATAATTTAATATCTAAAGAGGTGGTAATAAAATGATGAATGATATGAAGGAATTAAAAGTAAAAAAGTTGTTAAATAAATCAGTAGCATTAATGTGTATGTTCATTATAGGTATATCATCATTTTTACCACTTTATGCAACAGATATTACAACAGGAACTTCAACAGGAACAGTGTTTAAAACAAGTGTTACATATGCTTTTACAGATGATCAATTAAGAAGAATTGCTTCTATGTGTTATGCAGAAAATGGTTCAAGTGAAGATGCAATAAGGGCGGAAGCTTCTCTTATGGCTAATTTATATGAAAGAAGTGGAAATGGAGGACCAGGTAATACAGCGGGATTTATTGAGTATATACAGCGAAAACCAGGTTCTCCTGAATATGGATGGTTTAGTACATATTATATATATAGTCAAACACCTACTATAAATACAGGTGATAGTTATTTCAATGCGGTAAAGGATGTATTAGTAAATGGAAATAGATATTTTCCTCCTTATGTTGATGAACATGATTGGTTAGGAGATATAATATCTGTTTCAAATAATGGTCAATCGTTTGATCCATATGATCGTTCACAATACATAAAAGATGTAACAGTTATAAAAAATAATTCTGGTGCAACATATACATTTTATTGCTTTCCAGATAGTCAGTCTGATCCATTTGGATATATAAGTAAAAATACTAATTCAGATATTTCATATACAGAAACAGGTTCATCTGGTACTACTAGCAGTTCAACAACTACTGTGTCTCCATATCAATTAACAATTTCAATAGATGAAGAAAAAAGAACATATCAAATATCTTATGAATTGTATGACGAAGAAAAAATTGCTAAAGTAAAAGAAAAATTTGAAAAAGCAGGATATTTAGACGTTTATAATCAATTATTAGAGGAAGATAAAAAAGAAGGTATTAAAGAAACAGATAAAAATGGACGTCTTGCAATTATTGCTTGCTTAATAGATAATGGATTAGTTGTAAAAGAAATAATTAAGGAAAATATGGAATATATTCCTAAATTTATAAAAGCAGAACTAACATCAATGTATCCAGATTTAAGAGAAGTAAAAGAACAAAATCAAAAAATAAATTTTGAAGATATGATAATTAGTGAGTTTCAAGGAACAGTAAAATTTAAAAGAAGATATGTAGAGAATATGACTGATCAAAACTATCAAGAGGAGTTCATAGAATATATAAATAAAGAAGAATTTGACGAAATGATAACTGATGTAGATGAAGATGTTTTAAATTACTTTACCATGGATGAACAATGTACTTATGCAATAGTTGCAAATGAAAGAATTACTAACGGAGAAATTAGTTATTCAACACAAAATGTAAATTATAAGAATGCAGTATCAAAATTTGCAATGCCATTCGCATTGCTAGAATCATTTTTATTGGTAGGACAAGATTTTAAATTATCTGACGAAATGATAAGACTTGCTTATGAAGGCAAGATAGAAATAGCTTTAATGGAGCAAATAACAGTACAAGAAACTATGCAAAAAATAAATTACTATAGCACTACAGTATCCGTAGGTGATATGTTTCAAACATTGATAGGTCAATCACAAGCGGCAATTGTAAATAATATTAATTTTGGAGAACCATATGCTTCTGAAGAGAGTTTAGTTAGTACAGTAACAACAAAAACATATAAGATTGTTGTAGATGTTGTAGACACTTGGATATGTACAATGAAGCAAATGTATAAACCTATCTATACAGAAACTTTAGGAGAATATGGAACAGAAACATTTTCACAAGTAGCTATAACAGCAGATGAAGAAAATCAATTATTTATATATTCTAAAGAAGGATATCAAACTAAAACAAATACATATACAGTAACATGGGAAGAAGATGGAGAGAAGGAGACTCATTTAAAAATTAAAGATGATGAAGGTAATTTTGAAGGATTATTAGCTTTATTAGCAACAAAAACTTTAATTTTAAAAGAATATAAATATAAAATAGCAATTTCTAATATATATACAGGAGATAAATGGATATTTGAAATGCTTGAAGATTCAGGTCAATCAACTGCACAAGTAAATTTAATTAAATATATGTTTTACGAATTTTTTAAAGTTTATTATGGTGTAGAAGAAGATTATGGTGTAACAGAACCACCAAGTTTTGATGAATTATTTGGAAGTTTAGATATAAGTAATGGGACTACTACAAATTCAACTCAAGGAGCTTGGGAACAATTTTTGGAATATCAACATGCAATGGAAGGAGCAGGAATACAAACTTATAATATTAATGGCGAAGAATGCTATACTGTATTGAGTGATGGAAGTGCTACTGGTTCTGCAGTTGGATATGGAGTAGATATTGGTGTTCATGGAGCAGAATTAAGAGGATTAGGATATGATACAAGCTTAGGCGCTTATATTCCAGTTAAAGTAGTGGATGAAATTGAAATGAGAGAACATAAAGCAAATTATGATAAGATTGTAGGTGCAACTAGTGGACTAAATTTAAAACAATATCAAATTTTTGCATTAACTTCAAGAGCTTATAATATGGGATATAGTGGAGCAATGAATTCTTGTAATCACAGCTATGAAAAAGCGATTCAATATAATTTTGTAGATTCATATAAAATGTATTGGTCAGCTCAGAAAACAGAAAGTTATTATAATGGTAGTGTAAATTATAATGAACAATTATATACAGAATATATGTGTGTTACTGCATATTCAGGTGGACAGTATTTAGAGGGATTAAAATTAAGAAGAGAATCAGAATGGCTTTTATTTTCAACAGGACATTATAAATGGTATAATTATATAGATGAACCGTTTAGTGAAGGAACCGTGGGAACAACAGGAACTTCAGGCTCAATAGGTTCAATAGGTTCAACAGGAACTTCAGCTGGTTCTGGATGGTGGTGGCCAATAGGTCCAAAAACAGCAAATAATTTTAACACATCACCACAGCTAACAGCAATCACTTCTGGAAGAGGATATTCATCAAGTCACCAAGGAATAGATATAAATGGAAATAGTCAATATGGAGTTTATGATGTTATTGCTTCTGCTCCAGGTATTGTAGTTCAGGCTGAAGATGGTTATGGAGTTGGTTATTTAGGTTCTACTGAAGGGGGCGGTGGCTATGGTAATCATGTAGTTATAGAGCATACTGGATCAGATGGAAGAAAAACCTATACATATTATGGTCACATGAATAAAGGAAGTATTGCTGTAAAGACTGGACAGACGGTCCTTAGAGGACAACAATTAGGTAAGGTAGGATCTAGTGGAAATTCAAGTGGTCCACACTTGCATTTTGAAGTAAGAGAAGGAGCTAGATCACCAAGAGATTCAGTTACTAGAAATCCATTAAATTATGTAAGTGCAAGTAATCCATATCCACAATAATTGTAAAAAAAATTAGTATAAAGTTTGATATTAGAGGTGAAATATCATGAAAAAAATAAAAAGCATAATAATAGTATTAGTAATAATTTTAATAATTATAATAGGCATACTAGTATATATTAATAGAGAAGAACATCACGAAATACAGCATGGAGAGGAATATAGACCAGTAGAAACAATTACTAATGAAACCTTAACAGATAATTATTATGCAGTTATAGCAGTTGTAACTAAATTTGTTAATACAGCTGAACAGGAAGATAAAGAAAAATTATTAACAATGATAGATGATAAAGTTCTTAAAGAGTGTAATATAACAGAAAAAAACATATTAGAAAAAATTGATATACCACCAATAGAAAATGATAGAGTAAACTATAAAGTAAAAGTAAAAGATATGTATTACATAGACAAAGATACTACATCCCTGCATTTTGTATATGGATATATAGTAAATAATAGTACATTAGAAAAAATTAATTTAAAGCTAATAGTAGAATTAGATGAATTAAATAAAACATTTAATATTTATCCAACTGAATATATCGAAAAAAAAGGTTATGACAAATTAACAATAGGGGATAGATTAGATATTGAGACACAAGCAATTAGTAATAGAAACAACTATAATATATTTTCATATAGAATTGTAACTGATGATGAAATAGCATATAATTATTTCGAAGATTACAAAGATTATTTATTAATAGACCAAGATTATATGTATGAGTTGCTAGAACCAGATTACGCAAATAAAAAATTTAAAGACAAGGACGATTTTTATAAATATATAGAAAATAATAAAGTAGATATTTTTACTGCTAAATTAGATAAATACTCTGATAAATGGTTAGAAAATGGCAATAAGCAATACATTTGTATAGCAGAAAATCAAGATGTTTATATATTTAATGAAAAAGGTGGAGTAATGGAATATAAGGTAATGTTAGATAATTACACCATAGATTCAGAAGTATTTAAGCAAACTTATGATTCTACAAATGACCAGGGGAAAGTAGCATTAAATATTGATAAATTTATAAAAGCAATTAATGATAAAAGTTATTACTATGCATATAATTTACTTTCAGAAGGATTCAAATCAAATTACTTTAATACACAAGAAGAATTTGAGAATTATGCAAAGAATACATTCTTTGATAATAATAATATAAACTATGAAAATGGAAAAATTTCAGTAGATTCAGGGTTATACAAATACAAATTAACAATAACAAATTCTGAAGGTGAAAGCATTACAAAAACATTTATAATGAAATTAAATGATAATAGAGAATTTGAAATGTCATTTAATATTAATTAGTAAGGGGGTAGTTTTATGGCAGAAAATGATTCAATGGAAGGAAAAAATTTTGCATTACAAGAAAGGATAATGAGAATAATAAACAATACCAAAGATCAAGAAGCTTATATATCTAGTAATATAGATACTTTTTCAATTAGAGCTATACAAAGAGATGACGATGAATATGAATTAATTTTAATGGGAGAAAAAATAGGAACTGCAATAAAAAACAAAGGGATATCTTATAATATTGAAGGGTTAAAAAATGTAAAAAAATATTTAGAAAATAATGGAAGACCTGTTGCTAAATATGAAGATTTAGGATTACCAGATATAAAATATTTAGAAGAGCTTCAAAAAGAAGAAAATCAAAAATTACAAGAAGAGCAAGAAAGGGAACTAAGAAAACAAGAAGAGGATAGTGAACAAAGTCAAGACCCTGAGGAAGATGAAAAAGAAGTATCTGAAGAGGAAGAATTAGAAGAAGAAGCGCAAGAAGAATCAAAAGGTTTATTAGAGCTAAATTTACCTGTTTTGCAGTTAATAAATCCTAGACTTAAAGGATGTAAAGGTGTTTATTTAGATCCTAAAACAAATTCATTAGTAGTTAAAAATAAATTTGGAAAAATATGCAGTCCAGAAGAATTTGGTTTTAAACAAAAAGTAGTCGAAGGCGGAAATTTTGCTTTAAGTAAAATGGACGGAAAAGGAAAAATATCTTCTAACGAGAATCCAACTAAATTATATGCAATAGATGGCAGCAATTATGCAATCACAACAGATTTTAAAACACATCATAAAGAAGCAAATATTGCAGTTAAAGGGATAGATGAAAATCATGGAAATAGTTATTCTGTAATAAAAGGAAATTTAGCAAAATTTGATTCTGGTGAAATATCTAAATATCAAGGACAAGAAAGAGCAGGAACAATAGAAGGATGGAATGCCGGAGAACAAGATAAAACTAATGAAAGAGCTGAAAGACTTTTAGAAGATTTAAGTCCAGATGATAAAAAGAAATTTCAAAAAGGATTTGAAGATAAACTTTCTGATGAACATAGAATGAATGACTTAGAAGATTTAAAAGAAGCTGTTACAGAAATATTGGTAAAAAAGTATGGCGTATACCCAGATAATGCTAGTAAAATTGCATATGGAATGGTATATGAAAATAAAAAAATGGAGGACTATGGAATAAAACCAAAGGAAAGAGAAACACAAGAAGAAACTTTAGTACCAGGGAAAAGAAATAGACCTATATAATAATGAATAAAACTCCTAAAAATAGTAAAAACTCTTTTTAGGAGTTGATTTTTTATGAAGAAAATAAAAGTGTTTATATGTAGTATAGTTTTTTTAGTTTTAATAGGAATCACAAATATAAGTACAGCAATGCTTCATTACCAAACAGTTGGGGCAAGTACAGGTTTAGTTACAGCAAGTAAATTAAATGTAAGGCAAGGGCCTAGTATAAATTTTAAAATACTTACAACTGTTAATAAAAATGAATATATAAGAATATTTGCAAAAATAGAAGATTGGTATGTTATACAAACAAATAGTAATTATATAGGAACAGTGAGTAGCAAATATGTAAAACTTATATACCCAAATACTTCAAATAATCAAAGTAGTTCAGGAAATGGCGGAACAACAAATATAACTAGTGAATTAACAAACAATGAACAAGAAGTGCTTGAGCTAATAAATGCAAAAAGAGTAGCAAATGGACTGCCTGTTTTAAAAATAGATGATGAATTACAAAATGTTGCAAGAATTAAAGCACAAGATATGGTAGAGAATAACTACTTTTCACATACATCGCCAGTGTATGGATCTCCATTTGACATGTTAAAAAGTTTTAAAATCAGTTACAAAACAGCAGGAGAAAATATAGCAGGTCATTCCACAAATAGTGGAGCAGTAAATGCATGGATGAATTCTTCTGGGCATAAGGAAAACATATTAAATAACAATTTTAATTATACAGGAATTGGAGTAGTAAATAGCCCTAAATACGGAAAAATATATGTGCAAATGTTTATGGAAAAATAATGTAATAATAATTTATATTTTTAATAAAATTTAACAAGGTGATTTTATGCAACAATTTAGAAATATAATAAAATTATTTTTAATTATCATATTAGTAATTGTTTTTAGTTTTAATAATAATACTATTGCATACGAAACAGAAGAAGAAATAGATTATATTTGGCTTAGTGAAGAAATTGCTAATGTTTCTTCAAACTCAACTGTTGAACCGATTTTAAGTTCTAGATATGTAGCAGTATTAGACAGAACATCTAAAGAAGTACTTTATGGAAAAAATGAAAATACAAAAGTTCCTATGGCTTCTACAACTAAAATAATGACAGCTATTATTTTAATAGAAAATATGGAAAGAAATGAGTTATCATTAAATTCAGAAATAGAAGTTTGTAAACAAGCTGCAAACATAGGGGGCTCAAGGTTAGGTCTAAAAGTGGGAGATAAAATAACTATAGATGATTTATTATATGGATTAATGTTATGCTCACGGAAATGATGCTGCAATTCAAATAGCCGTAAGCGTTGCGGGAAGTGTGGAAGAATTTGCAAATTTAATGAATAAAAAAGCAGTTGAACTTGGATTAAAAAACAGTCATTTTATAACTCCACATGGATTAGACAAGGAAGAACACTATACTACAGCTTATGAACTTGCATTAATTACAGATTATGCATTAAGCATAGATAAAATAAAAGAAGTTGTAAAAACAAAAACTTATAATGTAGTTATAAATGGATATAGTAAAACAATAACTAATACAAATGAGTTGTTAGGTTATTTAAATGGAGTAAATGGAGTAAAAACTGGTTTTACTAATGGGGCTGGTAGATGCTTAGTAACTTCTGTTGAAAGAGATAGTTTTAATATAATAACAGTAGTATTGGGGGCAGATACAAAACAAATAAGAACAAGAGATTCAATAAAGTTAATAGAGTACATTTATTCAAATTATGAATTAGTTAATTTGGAAGAATTAATAAATAAAGAGTTTAATAATTGGAGAGATATTAATAAAAATAGAATAAATATATATAAAGCTAAAAGTGATAATATACAAATAGAATTAGAAAATTATAATTACAAAATTTATCCTATAATAAAAGAAAATATTAAGAATATAAAAATAGAGATAGAGAATTTAAAAAATAACTTTGAAGCACCTGTATTAAAAGATACTAAAACAGCTAAGCTAATTTTAAAACTAGGGGAAATAGAATTAATAAATGCAAATATATTAATTAAAGAAGAAATTAAAAGAAAAGAGATTAAGGATTATGTTTTAGAGTGCTTAGAATATATAATATAATATAATATAATATGTGTAGGGGGGATTTTAATCTCCCGTTAATATAAATTAGTAAATAAAATGTAGGGAAGGACGATTCTGTCCGGCCATTTTTCTAAAAAATAAAATTAGTGAATAGTATAAAAATAAAATCCAAATGCTATGCATTGGATTTTATTTTTTGGAGGCGTAGCTCCGGTTTGATATATTATATAAATCCAGCAATATCAACAATTATAGAAGATTGAATTCAAAAGTTAATGTAGTGTTAATGTAGTTTTGAAAATAAATTATTAACATGCTTTAAAATTGTAATTTATATAGTAGGTTCTGGTTTTTTATTGCACTCTTTATAATATCCTATTATTGCACTGACAAAAGAGATTAACATAAAAAATACTCCCATTACAGATTTTATATATGCATCATAAATTATCATAAGCCCATTTACTATTATTCCCAACCATTTGTATTTTTTCGAGCTTTCTTGCCAAAGTGAATATGTGTAAATAATTGTAGCCAAAATATTAAGTATAGAAAAAATATTTTGATAGCTGAATATACTAAGTAATAAAGTAATTAGATAAATTATAATTAAACTTTTTTTACTCTTAGATTTACTAAACCATATATTTCTAATAATTGCTACAAAACACATTGCAATACCTGTGTATGCTTGAAGCAACAAATATGACAATCCACTTAACAATGTTGCAAATATTCCAAAAAACAATATTTTATTCTTTTCTTTTAATTGAAATGTTCCACTATATATTAAATAATATATTACTACTAATATTTGCGAAAAAACATATGTTGTTGATAAATCCACAATTAATAACCTCCATTACAAAATAATAATTATTGTTTTATTTATATTTTCTATAAAATCCATTCCCTCTATTTTATTGATTCCAAAACACTTTTTGCCTAAATCTTTTAGTGATGCTCCGCAATGATATAGTTCTTTATTATCTATAATGATAAATCTGTCATGAAATTTATCTGTCTTTGCTATTTTAAGTGTTGGATATTGTTCATTAAATTTCTTAACATCTAATTTAGTAAGATTACAATTTTGTGATGTTAAAATAATTACTTATATATTCTTATTTTTCTTTTGTAACATTTTAAGAATAGTATCATCAATATAATTATCTATTATTACAATTTTGTTTTTAGCTATTTTTATAATATCTATTATCAGTTCATAAGCATCATAAATTTGTCCCTTAAAAAATATTTTTTGTTTAAATTCTTGTTCTTTATTATTTTGTAATTCATTAAATACTTGATTAAATTTATTATCATGTTCTAGCAACTTATATTCAACATTTGTTAATCTCTCAAAAACTTGTCCATTCAGCGAAATAAATTTTCTCATTTCTACAAATGCATTCATGATGTTAATACTTACCTGTACTGCTATTTCATTTCTTAAAAGACCCGACAACATTGCAATACCTTGTTCTGTAAAGACATAAGGAATATATTTTTTCCCTCTATGTTTTCTAGTTTCATTCTTTGAACTGGTCGCAAATTGCGACCACATATTTTCATTTTCATTTGAAGTCGCAATCTGGGACTTCAATACTTCTATTTCATGTTCAGTCAATTGAAAATAAAAATTTTCTGGAAATCTTTCTTTATTCCTACTAACAGTTTCATTTATCCTTTTAGTTTCATAATGGTATAGCATGGCTACATCACTATCTAACATTACTTGTTTTCCTCTTATGCAATAAATTAAATTTTTAATATTGATTGGTTCATATTTTGCTACATTTAAATCTTCGTTTATTGGTGCGATAGTAGTTTCAGTATTCATAACTATCACTTCCATTTCTGTAATTTTGAATATATTATAGAACAAATTTTCGATATCGTCAATAAGTTTTTCTAAATATTAAATAATTGGATTCTAACTGGAGACATATTTTTATACTAAAAATGCTGAACAATGCTTATTTGTTAATATTTGCAAAAAATGTTAATGTAGTTTTTTCGAAAAGTTAATGTAGTTTTGGAAAATTGTTAGAAATTGAATAAAATCACAAAAAAGTTGAAAAGCTTGATATGTAAAGCTTTAGAAAGTAATAAAAATTCCACAGAAATATTAAAAATCTGTGGAAATTGGTTTAAGTTTGGAGGCGTTGGGCGGATTCGAACCGCCGAATCAGAGTTTTGCAGACTCGTGCCTTACCACTTGGCTACAACGCCGAATATAAAAATCTTAGATATTAACTATTTAAGTATATTCAAGTTAATGATTAATAGTGAATAATTAATAGTTAATAGTAAAAAAATTTAACTTTGTAAATTTTTTGGAGCGGGAAACGGGGCTCAAACCCGCGACCTATGCCTTGGCAAGGCATCGCTCTATCAACTGAGCTATTCCCGCAAAAAGCAAAGCATTAATATAATAACAAACTTTATATAAAAAGTCAATAAATTTTGAAATCTTTTTTCATCAAACAAAATTTTACATAACAAGTGTCAATAGTTTTTGATTATGATACCCTAAATGCATAAAATTATCTCTATAAAATGATACCCCTGAGGAAGAATATTTTATTGGGCGCTGCCCAAACCCGACCTCAGGAATAATTTATTTAATCTTGGGTAATATATA
>JAZSCD010000081.1:0-3581 GCA_045602745.1 Clostridia bacterium
TTCCCCCAACCCCTTGGCTCACAGAACGACATGGCTAGGATCCGACTTGTAAAAGAATCCGAGGACCCTTTTAAGGGTCGCTAGAGAGTTGTGAGCAGTTGGCGGAACAGCGTGCCCTTTGAGGGGCCGCTGGCAACAGACCCTTATAGGGTCAAAGCAAAACCAAGCGTTTCACGCGAGGCTGCTATTATAATTACGATTCTAGGGACAGTCCCCTTTTGTCCTAAAACAAAAGAGGGACAGTCCCTAGAATCGTTGCCAGTAATTACCTTTGATTTATTTATGTTATATATGTTACCATTGTATATATAGACATAAAATATTGGAGGTATTTACATATGATAAAAAAATTAACAAATGATATAAAAGATTTAGATAAAGATATTTTAAAAATTATGTTTTCAGGATTTAAATTTTCTTTTTTTATTTGTACATTATCTTCTATTGTATTGCTTACATACATAGTAAATCCTGTATCATACCTATTATTCGAAGCTGCTACTATTTTATTTAAAACTGGATTAACTTTTGCTGTTTCATTTTTTATTTGTGGTTTTGTGGTAAATAATATAAAGAAATAGACAAAAGGGGTCTGTCCCCTTTTGTCTATTTCTTTAACTCTTCTAAGAACATTTTATTAAGCATTTGAGGATTTGCTTTTCCTCTTGTTTCTTTCATTGCTTGCCCAACTAAAAATCCTAGTGCTTTATCTTTTCCTGCTTTAAAGTCAGCTACAGACCCAGGATTTGCTTCTAATATTTTCAGTACAACTTCTTTTATTGCTCCTTCGTCTGATATTTGAATCCATCCTTTTTCTTCTATTATTTTTTGTGGTTCTTTTGGTTCTTTAAACATTTCTTGTAGCACTTTTTTTGCAATACTTGAACTTATTGTTCCTTTATCTATTAATGTTATTAAATTCCCTAATTGCTCTGCTGTGAAAGGTATTTCTTTTGCTTCCATTTCTTCTGCATTTAAATACCCTATTATATCTGTCATTATTATATTACTTACTGTTTTTGGATTATTGCATATACTATTTGCTTTTTCAAACATATCTGAAATAGCTTTTTCTGCTGTTAAAACTTTTGCATCATATTCTGGAAGATTAAATTCTTTTACATATCTTTCTCTTCTTACTTCTGGCATTTCTGGTAAAGTTTTTCTTATATTTTCTTTCATTTCTTCAGATATTTTAATTATTGCTAAATCTGGTTCTGGAAAATATCTGTAGTCTTTTGCATCTTCTTTGCTTCTCATTGAAAATGTTTTTCCAGATACATCATCCCATCTTAAAGTATCTTGAGTTATTTCTCCACCATCTTCTAATACATCTATTTGTCTTTGAGCTTCGTAATCTATTGCTCTTACGATTGATCTAAATGAACTCATATTTTTCATTTCTGTTCTTGTTCCAAATTCTTTTGAACCTTTTTTTCTTACAGATACGTTAACATCTGCTCGAAGTGACCCTTCTTCCATTTTACAATCTGAAACCTCTATATATTCTAATATTGATTTTAATTTTTTAAGATATGCATCTACTTCACTGCTACTTCTTAAATCTGGTTCAGATACTATTTCTATTAATGGAACTCCTGCTCTGTTCAAGTCTACTAAACTTCCTCTTCCATAATCATCATGATTTAATTTTCCTGCATCTTCTTCTATGTGTATTCTTGTTAATCCTATTTTTTTCTTTTCTCCATCTACTTCTATTTCTATATATCCTTTTTCACAAAGTGGCATATCAAATTGTGATATTTGATATGATTTTGGTAAATCTGGATAGAAGTAATTTTTTCTATCATTTTTACTTATACTTGCTATTTCACAATTTGTAGCCAGTCCTGCTTTTATTGCATATTCTACTACTTTTTCATTTAAAACTGGAAGTGCTCCTGGCATTGCCATACATACCGGACAGCAATGTGTATTTTCTTTTCCACCAAATTCTGTTGAACGAGAACAGAATATTTTTGTTTTAGTAGATAATTCACTGTGAACTTCTAGTCCTATTACTATTTCATAATCTTTGTTTGTCATATACTATATTTCCTTTCTACCCTATAATTCTGTAGGGGTAGGTGCCCACAGCGACCAGTGTTAATTATTTGATTTTCGGGTCGCTGGGGGCAGCGGCCTCTTCACGTTTTTTTTATATGTTATTTATTTTACAAGGTTTGAGGGACAAACCTTAACAAGAGATATTCCTCATTCAGGGAGGAATGTCCCTCGTTTTAAATAAACTCTGGTTTATAATTCTCTCTAAATTTTGTTTCTTGTTCATATGTGTATGCAGCTCTAATTATTGTTTCTTCGTCAAAATGTTTTCCTATTATTTGCATTCCTATTGGCATACCTTCACTATTTACTCCGCAAGGAATAGAAATTGATGGAACACCTGTTACATTTATTGGTACTGTACATAAATCTTCCATATATAATTCTAATGGGTTATTTGATTTTTCTCCAATATTAAAAGCAACATTAGGTGCTGTTGGAGCAATTATCACATCATATTTTTCAAAAGCACTATTAAATTGATTCTTTATTAATGTTCTTACTTTTTGAGCTTTTTTGTAATATGCATCATAATATCCTGAAGAAAGTACATATGTTCCAAGTATTATTCTTCTTTTTACTTCATCCCCAAATCCTTCAGTTCTAGAATTTACATATATATCTTTTAAACTTTCGAAATTTTTAGTTCTATATCCATATCTAATTCCATCAAATCTACCTAAGTTTGAACTTGCCTCTGCACAAGCTATAATATAATAAGTAGCTAATGCATAATCAGCAATAGGAAGACTAAATTCTTCTACAATTGCTCCCATTTCTTCATATTTTTTAATTGCATCTCTAACCGATATTGATACTTCTTCGTTTATTCCTTCTCCAAAATATTCTTTTGGAACACCTATTTTTAGTCCTTTAACATCGCTTACTAATGCTTTTGTATAGTCTTTTTTGTCAACATTTGCTGATGTAGAATCTTTTTCATCATGTCCTGCAATTAGATTTAATAATATTGCTGAGTCTTCGACATCTTTTGTAATTGGCCCTATTTGATCTAAAGATGAAGCATATGCTATCAAACCATATCTTGAAACTAAACCATAAGTAGGTTTTAAACCTACAACCCCACATAGTGAGGCAGGCTGACGAATTGATCCTCCTGTATCAGAACCTAATGCCCATGGAACCATATTAGCAGCTACTGCTGATGCAGCTCCTCCCGAAGAACCTCCTGGAACCTTATTTAGATTCCATGGGTTACAAGTTTTTTTAAATGCTGAATGTTCTGTTGTAGTACCCATAGCAAACTCATCCATATTAAGCTTTCCTAAAGATACTAATCCTTCTTCATTTAATTTTTCAATAACTGTTGCATTATATGGAGCAACAAAATCTTCAAGCATCTTAGAACTACAAGTAGTTTTTACACCTTTTGTACACATATTATCTTTTATTCCTATTGGAATACCATCAAATCTTGTTTTTCTCTCTTTAATATTTTGAACTTTTTCTAAAGCGTCTTTATCTGTTAGTGTAACAAATGCTTGTACATCTTTTTC
>JAZSCD010000082.1:0-12821 GCA_045602745.1 Clostridia bacterium
AAATATTACTGTCGGAACTTTTGCTTGAACCGCTGCATTTGTTGCAATATTTAATGCAAATGCTGATTTACCCATGGCAGGTCTTGCTGCAACTAATACTAAATCAGAATTATGAAGTCCTGCTGTTTTGTAATCTAAATCTGCAAATCCTGTAGGTATACCTGTAATAGGCTCTTTTTGATTATATAGTTTTTCAAGTTCTGCAAAACTTTCTACTAATATATCTTTTATTGGAGTATAACCTTTTTGATTTTTACCTTGAGAGATTTCAAATACCTTTTTCTCTGCTTGATCCATAATAGTATCTACATCTTCAGTTTCAGCATATCCTAAATCTATAAGTTCATTAGAAGCTTTTATTAATCTTCTTAAAATTGATTTTTCTTCAACTATTTTTATATATCTATCTACATTTGCTGTTGTTGGCACTTTATCTGGCAAAATAGCTATATATTCTAGTCCACCAACTGCTTCAAATTTTCCTATTGAAACTAATTCTGCTTTTACTGTAATAATATCAATAGGTTCTCCTCTATTATATAGATTAAGTATTGATTCATAAATTGTTTTGTTGTCTTGCCTATAAAAATCATCTGCTTTTAGAATTTCTATTGCATCTACTACTGCATCTTTATCTGTAAGCATACTTCCAATTACTGCTTGTTCTGCTTCTATATCATGTGGTGGCACTTTACCTAAGTCCATTTTATTAGCTCCTTTCTAGGGTTTTACAAGGTTTGAGCGACAAACCCCATTCACCGGTATTCCTCATAGATTGGGGAATGTCCCTCTTTTTAATTATTCTGCCTGTATATTTAATGTTAATTTTGCATTTATTCCTTCTCCAAATTTTATATCTACATTAAATCTTCCTATATTTTTTATTGTTTCTTTTAGTACTATTTTTTTCTTATCTATTTCCATTTGATATTGTTTTTTTAATTCTTCTGATATTTCTTTTGACGTTACTCCTCCAAATATTTTACCGTTAGCTCCTGCTTTTACTTTTACTTCTAAAGTGATATCTTTAATTTTTTCTGCTTGTTTTTTAAATTCTTCTATTTCTAAACTTTTCTTATGTGCTTTAGAATCCTTTTTAGCTTGTAACTTAAGCAAATTGTCTTTAGTTGCTTCTACAGCTAAGTTTTTTGGAAATAAAAAATTTCTTGCATATCCATCATTTGCATTTATTATTTCATCTTTTTTCCCTACATTTTTTATATCTTGTAATAATATAACTTTCATATTATCGCCTCACTTTTTTTCTTGTGTGAATTCTATCATATTTATTATGATTTATCAAGTTTTACTATTATTCATAATTTTTTAACGAAAAGTGGACGATTAAAATCGCCCCTATATTTACTCTACATTTTTTATTTTGTCCTGAACAATAAACTTCAACTTTATTTTATTTACAAACCTTTATTATTATTTTTTTATATTGTTCAACTAATTTTTTATAACTTTCTTCTGTTATATATTCATTTACTTCGTGAGCTGTTACAGGTCCTACTCCCAATATGATTCTAGTAGTATCTACAACAAAGCTTGCTTCTGTTATATAATTAGCTGTTTTTATTTTACTTATAAAATCACATTTATTTATAAATGGTTCTATTTCTGCTAAACTATTTACTTTACATTCATATTTTGTAGCTAATTCTTCCATTTTTTCTTTTATTTCTTTTATATGCTCTTTTTTTACTATTCTAAAATCTATACTTACTTCGCACTTTGCTGAAACAGAATTTATTGCACTTCCTCCATTTATTGTCCCTATATTCATAGTTGTATATGGTATTTCATAGCTTTTTTGTTCATATTTTTTTATTTTTTCATTATAAAACTCTTCTAATTCATATAATAATTTTACTGCATTCATATTTGCACTTTTTCCTCTTGTTGGATTACTTGAATGTGCTTTTACTCCTTTAAAATTTAATTTATATTCTAGCAAACCTTTACTTCCTACTAGTATTTCATTATTAGTCGGTTCTCCAAATATCATTAATCTAGGAAATTCTTCATTAGAATTCACTATATCATGTATTCCATTAAATCCTATCTCTTCATCATATGTAAAATACAATTTCATACCATAAGTTAATTTTGAAAAATCTATTTTGTGAACTGCTTCTAATATTGCAGCAATTCCGCCTTTCATGTCACAAACTCCTAATCCATATAACTTATCTTCTATTTTTATTAATTCAAAAGGATTTGTTTTCCATCCTTCTATATATTCTACAATATCTGTATGTCCTAGAAATCCTATTTTAGGATTTTTTCCTATAGACATTATTAAATATTTCCCTTTGTATTCTGTTTTAAATCCTATTCCTTTTAAATATTCTTCAATATAGTCAACAATTTCTTTATTTTGTTTATCTTTAACTGTATTAAAACCAACTAAATCTTTTAAAATTTTATATTCTTTCAAATTCCCTACTCCCACACTATAATTTTTCTTATTTTATTATCTGTTTTAATTTTTCCCTTTAATATTGCTCTTTTTATTATATCATTTTCTATAGTTATCTCTGTCTTTAAAATTTCTCCAGATTGTTGCATTACATCATATTTATTACTAGATTTTTTTAACCAACTTTCCAACATTGTTACAGCAGTTGTTCCTGAGCCACATGCATTTTCAAAAAATAATGTATCTATTTCTTTTACCCAAACTATTGGATACATTTTTATAATATCTTCTACATTCTCTACAAACATAACTCCTATTGCATCATCATCTAAATTATATTTTTTTATTAAATCCATTGCATTTTGTTTTAAATTAGTATAATTTTCAATTTCTTTTACAACTAATATAGTAATACCTTTTAATACAACTTTATATATGTTATCATCTAAATTTTCTATATTATATCCTTCAATTGGCATTTCACACCAAATCTCTTTTTCTTCATTTATTCCAGCCTTTAATCTATTATTATTTATTTCTATTTCTATATTTTGTTGTTTACCAATATAATATAGTATTGCACATCTAGTTGCATTTCCGCAAAATTCTCCTCCTGCCATTGTTAATTTTATATCTTTCTGAGATACAAATCCAACTTGTTCTACTTTTGGTTCTTTTTCCATTATTCTATTATTTATTAACATTCTTTGCTCTAAATTATATTCATCTCCTACGACTAATGCTGTAATGTTACCAGCCGGATTATATATAATATATGATACTTCCATATTTACCTCCTTAATACTTTTTTGTATAAATCTGTTTTTCATGTTTTTTAAAAAAGCCTTATAAAAGAATCTTTAAGACTCCTTCATAAGACTTTTACTTCTTATTTCTGTGTAAGTAACGTTTATTTGCTACTCTATACCGCTCGTTTTTACTAGGTATACTCCTAAAACTTATTTAATAGTTTATCATATTGAGTTTAGCATTGTCAATATCTGATTTACTGTAGTACTAGTTCTACTATAGTATTACTAGTACTATTTTTATTTGAATACTAAAAAAACAATTCAGGACAGTCCCCCTTTTGTTCATATTCCTAAACAAAAGATGGACAATCCTTAGAATCGTTTTTTAATCTATTGTTGTACTTGTTCTTCCTGTTCCTACTACATCCTCTTGTAGTGAACGCCATGTGTTACAACCTACAATTCCATCTGCAGTTAATCCTCTACTTCTTTGATAATTTCTTACTGCTTCCTGAGTCCTTGCTCCAAAAATCCCATCTAATCCACCAGTTCTAAATCCTAATGTGTTTAAATCATCTTGTGCTATTAATACATATGTGCTTATACTTCCTCTTTTAATTAACGGATATCCTGCAAGCACACAAGCTGGTCTTCCAAACCTTTTATCAAAGTGCACCCATGTTGGTGTTAAACTAGCTGGTTCTACATAGCTCCATAACCCAAAACTGCTTGCTGTTTCTCTTAATCTATTTCTTTCACTTCTACTTAATGTTTGACCTGCATCAAATGCTACTCCGGGCGTAGTGCTGACTTTGCGAACCATGTCCTCCTTCCCAGGGTCTTTTAAATGCAAACCCTACTGGTATTGGATTTCCAAATAAAAATCTAGTTGTATTAAAACTTTGCATTGTTCTTTTTGTTGTCCAAAGTGTTGGACTTCTACTTGCTCCTCTAAACTCGCTTACTGTTAATGTTCTATTGTTATTATAAGGCATTGCCTCATTTTCATTTCTATAATATACTTCCATTCTATTTGTATCATTATTAAAAACTATAATTTTAGCCATCTAAAAACCTCCATAAATATACATTCCTTATATTTTATGAAAGTTTAATATTTTAAGTTACACTTATTTATTCTTTATATTCATCTATGTTTAAAAGTCCTTCAAAATTTTTCTCTGTTAACTCTTCGTCTACTGTAAATTCTCCATTTTTATATCTTAATATAAATCCTTCACTAACTGAATTTTTTATCTCTTCTGGCAAATTTGTCTCCTCAAAAACTTTTTTACTGTCAAACTTGGTTAAATATACTTTATCAGGATTTCCCTCTAGTACATAATACAATCCTTCTTCTATAATATCTTTTGGTTTTGAAATTTTTTCTTTTAAATCTTTCATATAGTCTGCTAATTCTTGCATAAACTCTTTAACTTCATTATTACTTAAACTATTTTTAAGTTCTTTAAAAAAATCTAAATTCATTAGATTACCTCCTATTTATTTTATTTAAATTGTGATTTTTTTGTATAGAAATATACATGATAAAAAATTATAGATATAATTTGTTTTACGGGCGGAGTAAGCCCCGCCCCTACAGTTATTGAATTAAATAACTTTCTCCATTCGCATAATCAATTGTTATTCTTGGTTGGTTGTTGTAAACATATACATTAAAACAAATTGTTTTCCCGCTATCTTCTATTGATTTTGCTTCTATTTGTACTCCACTTGCTACTAAATTCTCTCCTTCAAAAATTGGTGTAACTCTATATAAAACATGATTTTTTGTTTCTCTTATATACTCTGCTACCATATTTTCAAAGGGAAGCATTCCTTGTACATTCATATACCTTGTTCCAGTTATTAGGTTTCTTTCATTTGCATTTTCTGCTGTTAGTTGATAACCAATTAAATGACAGCGATTATATAAATATTTTCCTTCTACATTATTATATTTTATAGTCTTCCATCCTGTTGGTTTTACTGAGCCAATCTCCCCTCTTTCTTCTGTTGGCATAGTTTCTATGCCAACTTTTGCAAAAGCTGGTCCGCATCTTCCTAAATAATCTAGCTCACTATATTCCTCAAAAACATCTTTTGCAAAATCTTCTTCAGAAAATTCTGGCTGATTATTGTTTAATACAGCATAAGGCTCATCTGTAAATTCTGGAATACTACTTAAATTAAATGAAGTAGTATATGATATTTTGTATTTATTTGATATATCATTTAAATATTCTTCAATTTCAATACCAAAATAACTTGCAATAGCAAAAATTGTTGCTACACTTAATGTTATTATTAGCTTAATTAAATTCTTTTTACTTTTTCTTCTTCCCATATTTTACACCAAGCAAATTATATCATTTTATTAAATTTTTTCAAGCTTGCATTTATATTTTTATTAATATATACTCTTCTTATAAAATCAAATTAGGAGGTATTTTATGATTGAGATATCAGATTTTGGAAAATTTGAAAATAAAGATGTTAAGCTATTTACAATTACAAACTCAAATAATTTAGTTGCCAAACTTACTAATTTTGGAGCAGTACTAGTTTCTCTATTTGTTCCAGATAAAAATGGAAAACTAGATGATGTTATTTTAGGTTTTGATACATTAGAAAAGTATGTAACAAACGACATTTGCTACTTTGGTTCTACTGTTGGAAGAAATAGTAACAGAGTAAAAAATGCTACCTTTAATCTAAATGGTATAACATATAATTTAGATAAAAACGAAAGAAAAAAAAATAATTTACATAGTGGATTTAACTGTTATAGCAAAAGGCTTTGGGATTTCTCTATTAACGAAGATAATAATTCTGTTTCATTTAATTTAGTTAGCCCTGATAGAGATCAAGGTTTCCCTGGTGAATTTAATATTACTGTTACATATACATTAACTGATAATAATGAGTTAAAAATTGAATATAATGGATATTCCAATAAAGACACTATTGCAAATATGACTAACCATAGTTATTTTAATCTTTCTGGTCATAATAACGGAACTGCTATGGATCAAATTCTTTATATAAATGCAGATAAATTCGTAGAAGTAGATAATGAACTTATTCCGACTGGAAATTTAATAGATGTAACTAATACTCCAATGGATTTTAGAAAGCCTAAAAAAATTGGTTTAGAAATAGATTCTAATTTTGAACAGTTAGATTTTACAGGAGGATATGACCATTCTTTTGTTATTAATAAATCTAACTATGGAACAGAAAAAATAGCAATTTTATCAGATAATCAAAGTGGTAGATTTATGGAAGTTTATACAGATTCAATAGGTATTCAATTCTATGCAGGAAACTTTATAGAAAATAATAAAGTTGTTGGAAAAGAAAATTGTTTATATAAAAATCGTAGTGGAATTTGTTTAGAAACAGGCTTTTTACCAGATAGTATGAACCAATCAAATTTTCCTTCACCTATTTTGAAGGCTGGAGAAAAATATAATACAACTACGATTTATAAATTTATGTAGAAGTGCGAAGTGAGATGTGTGAAGTGTAAAATTTAAAGCAAAGTCTACGAAGCTCATCTCTAAAAGAACACCTCACACATCCCACATCACACCTCTAAATTATTTCTCTTGCTTTTATTATATGTCTTCTAGCATTATCGTTTGTACATGTTATTAATGTTATTTCTCTTTTTCCTTTAGTTAATTGACTCGTACACTCTAATTCATTTGGATTTACTATAAATTTATTATATACAGAATATTGTACTGTATTTCCTCCTAGGTCTGTTATTTCTATAATATCCCCTTCTACTAAATTAGGTACATTACTAAAAAATTTAGAATTTTTATAGTTGTGTCCTGCTATACATAGATTTCCTACTTCATTTGGATTTGGTCCATGGAATCTACATGGCGAAATTTTTAGTAGTTCATCTGAATATGTTGACAATATTGGATAATTTACATTTATTGATGGTATATTTATTATGCCAACTGTATAATATTCTGTTCCATCATTTGCTACAGATTTTTGTACTTTTGGAATCTCTACCTCTACTTCTGTTTGAACAGTCTCTGTCTGTGAAACAATTGTGTTTTCTTCTGGTATAGCATTTAAAATTACTACTGTAACTTCTTCTTCTATAATTTCTGTTTCATCTAAAAAGTATATTCCTTTAAGAATTTCTTTAGATACTTGTTCACTTTTATTTCTATCAAATTCTGCATATATTGCATAAGAAGATAATATGCACAACAAAAAAACAGATAAAAAGAATTCAAATTTCAATACTTTTTTCTTTCTTTTTAAATCTGGTGTTACATATAGTTTTTCAGAAATAAGAATTTGATTCATCTGTTTTCCCTTTCTTCGCATAATATATGTTAATATTTTAACACATTTGATTTAATATTTCAACTATTGAATCTATACTTTTTTTAGGTGTAGATGCACCTGCCATTATCCCTATTTTTTGGAATTTTTCAATATATTCCCTATCTATTTCTTTTTCTGTTTCTATTATTATAGCTTCTCCACAATATTTCTTTGCTATCTCATATAGCTTATTTGTATTAGAGCTATGCTTTCCACCTATTATTATCATCAAATCTACTTCTTTTGCTATTTTTTCTGTTTCTTCTTGTCTTAATCTTGTGGCTTCGCAAATAGTTTTTTTAATTTCTAATTCTATTGTATCATTCTCAATTTTTTCTTTTATTTGTAAAACAATATTATTAAATTTTTCTAAACTAAAAGTGGTTTGAGCTATTACCAATAATTTATTTATATTAGTACTATAAAATTTATTTAATGCGTTTTCTATTTCTTCTTCCTTTTCAATTACTTTTGAATTTTCTCCGCAATAACTAATTGTTCCTATTGTTTCTGGATGATCTTTTTGTCCAATTAATAATATATAAAATCCATTATTCACATATTCTTGTGCTATTTTATGAATTTTTAAAACTTTTGGACAAGTTAGATCTAATACATCTAATTGCAACTCTTTTGCTCTTTTATATGTTTGGTTTGGTTCTCCATGTGCTCTTATAATTACATTTCCTTTTGCTTTTTCTATTCTATCAATTATAGTTAATCCTTTGTTTTCAAGCTCCTCTGTTACTTGCTTATTATGTACTAATTCACCTAGACAAAAAGCTTTTATCTTTGTCTCTAATTGTTTTTCTGTTTTATTTACTGCATTTGATACACCAAAACAAAAACCTGCTGTTTTACCAATAATTATTTCCATAAATTTCTCTCCTGTTTTTATATTGAAATTTGGAAGAATGGGGACAGACCCCTTTTGTTCGAAAACGGACAAAAGGGGTCTGTCCCCATTCTTCCGAATTACAATTCTTCTCTAAAATATTTAATTTCTATTTAACCATTTCTAAAATCTCTTGTTTCAATACTTCTACAATATTTTCTTGTTTTACTTTTTTTATAATTTCTCCTTTTTTAAATAAAAGACCTTCTTTTATTCCTCCTGCAATTCCTATATCTGCATGTCTTGCTTCATTTGGCCCGTTTACTCCACATCCCATTACTGCTACTGTAATTGGTGATTTTATTGTTTGAAGGAATTCTTCTATTTGGTTTGCTATTGGAATTAAATCATATTGTATTCTTCCACAAGTAGGACAAGCAATAAGTGTAGGCGCATTATTATATAAATTACAATCTTTTAATATTTCTTTTGCAACTTTTATTTCTTTTACTGGATCAGCAGACAGTGATACTCTCATTGTATTTCCTATGCCTTCTCTTAAAAGTGTTCCAAGTCCTATACTTGAACTTATTGTTCCACTAAATTCTGTTCCTGCATGTGTTACACCTAAATGAAGTGGGTAATCTATTGTATTTGCAGCTTCTCTATAACTTTCTATACATAAATCTAAAGATGATGCTTTTAATGATAATGCAATATCAGTAAATTCTAAATCTTCTAATATTTTTATATGTCTTAATCCTGCTTCTACCATTCCTTTTGCAGTCGGTTTCCCGTATTTATTCAAAATATCTTTTGGAAGTGAACCACTATTTACTCCTATTCTAATTGGAATTTTTCTTTCTTTACATGCATCAACTACTGCTTTTACTCTTTCATTTGAACCAATATTTCCTGGATTTATTCTTATTTTGTCTACTCCTGCTTTTGCTGCTTCTAATGCTATTTTATAATCAAAGTGTATGTCAGAAACTATTGGTATATGTATTTTACTTTTGATTTCTTTAATAGCTTTTGCATCTTCAACATCTAGACATGCAACTCTTATAATTTCGCATCCCGCTTCTTCTAATTTTAAAATTTGTTGTACTGTTGATTCTATATCCTTTGTTTTTGTGTTTGTCATTGATTGAATAACTACTTTATTTTGGCCTCCTATTTGCACATCTCCTACATATATTTTTTTTGTTTCGCCTCTTTTAACCATATTATCAACTACTCCTTCTTTAATAATTAATTATTCTATCATAATTTTTCTTCTTTTTAAATACCACAATCGCAATATCTTTACTTTTTTGCCAAATATGATATAATTATGTATTATACTTTATAATTGGAGGTTTTTATGAGTAATTCTAAATTATCACAAAAAGAACAAGAAGAGTTTAATAGATTAGAAAATGAAGCTATTATGGAGCTTTATCAAATTATAGCATTAGCTCATCAATTTCAAGATATTGATTACTTAGATTCTATGATTTCAGCTTGGAAATATAAATATAAAAAAATCTTAGATAACCCTAGTCCTGACTTTAGAAAGAAAATTGAAAAATTACTTAATGAATCTTATTCTAAAGTAGTTGAATATATTTTATCTCAAATTAAACTTAAAGAAGAAAAAAAGATAGAAAATCAACGTAAAGCTTTAAGAGAATTATATGGTATTCTTTCAGATAAACGTAATCATCATGATTATGATGTAGTAATGGATAAAATAAAAAAATGGGAAACAAAATATCCTTATAATAGTTTTTTAAAAATGTACCAAAAAAGAATAGATTCAGCCAAACGAGAAGAAAATATAAAACAATATGCTTTTAAACAAGAAGAAGCTTTTAAAGATTTATATTATGGTGTTGTTAATAGATCTGGAACTATAGAAGAATTACAAAAATATCTTGAAAAGTGGGAAGATAAATACTCTATTAACGATAATTTTACAATAGACGATTTTATTAAACATCAATCAGAAGTTAAACGTTATACATCTACTGAATTTTTAATGTCTATTGCAAAAAGAGATGATTATATTTTAAATGATTCCGAACCTAAAACAGCTAAATCTAGTTTAGAATCTCAGTATTCTGCATATAAACGTTTAGAAACAATTATTAATGGGAAAAATAATATTGATGAAATCTTCAAATGGGTTTACGATAATAATTCAATTAAGTTTAATGATTCTTATAAACAAAGAATTATACAAATTGCTACATATTTTAATGATTATTCACCCAAGCACTTAAAAAATTTAGCTGTTCCAGATATTGATTTTGGAAAACCAGCTTTATCTATTGAACAATATAATAATATAGATGAAATTAAAAGATATGCAGTAATTAGTTATTTTAATTTACTTCTTCCTCCTAGTGAAGCAGTTTCTAATAATTTTTTCACAAAACATATCAAAAAAATATATGATGAAAATGAGAGAAGAAAACATATTAATATAATTGATACATTTCAAGATGAAGTTACTAATTTCATTCCTAAAATATCAACTGAAAAAGAAACTGATAAAACTGCAAGCAGTATTGAAGTTTCATCTAGTGAAGAAATAACTATAATTTCAGATGAGGAAAGCAATGTTCTTGATATAGAAAAACTTATATTTTCTAAAGAACCTACTCAAACTATTGAAATAAGAACTCAGCAAGAAACACTATACACTACACCTGAAAATCCAATCACTTCAAAAGTAAATACTGAAGAAAATATTTCACCTAAAAAAAACGATATAGTTACTGCCACAATTTCTACAATTGAATCCGAATTTTCTAATAGATCAGCTATTATCCCTGATTCATCTTCCATCTCAGTAACCACTACAAACTCTTCAAAAGAAGATTCAGAACAAAATAAAGCCGATTCATTAGAAGATGCTAAACATAATGAAGATTATTCATCAGAAAGCACTGAACCTAATATGGATTATACTACTATAATTTCATTTTTACCTGTTTTTTTTGAAACAATCAATAATTATAGTATTCAAGCTAAATTAGTCCAAACTACTACTAAAAAACTTTCTGAACCTAGACCTTTTATTAATTCACCTAATATTATAAAAACAAGAAACCAGTATGAATAAACTGGTTTCTTAATTTATTATGAATACTTTTTAGTGTTCATATATATTCCCAATATCTGTTCTATAATCTAATTCTTTATCTAAATTACCTTCTATTGAGCTATACACTATTTCTTTTGCTTTTTCTAAAGTTTCAGCAGAAGCTGTTAATCCAAATAATCTAGAATTACTTACAGAAGAATAAGTATTTCCTTCTATATTTTTTGTATTAGCAAAATATACTTTTACTCCTTGTTCATTAATTTTTTCTTTATTCATTGTAAAAATTAGTGGTTCTTTTCTATTTTCTACCGCATATTCTTTTGTAACCACATACACTGTAAATGTATATGTCTTTTTAAATTTACAATTATCTGTATTTAAAGTTTTATTAAATATATTTTCCATTACTTCTGTAAATGGTGTCTCTAAAGAGTTTAATACATTTAATGCCTCTGGATCTCCAAATCTGCTATTGAATTCAATGAATTTTATTCCATTTTTTGTTTTAAAGAAACCTCCATATATAACACCATTAAATTCTAAAGAATCTTTATTTACATATCTTAAAGTTTCTTTTATTAAATTAGCGCATTCATTAACATCAGATTGCTCTAAAAATGGTAATAATCCATTTTCAAAACTTAAACAACCCATTCCACCAGTTCCAGGTCCTTTATCTTCATCAAATCTATATGGATAATCAAAAGTTATTGGTGTAACAACTATATTTTCTCCATCTGTTAAGGCCATTACTGTAAATTCTCTACCTTCTACTTTATCTTGAACTATTACATTTCCACTTGCTTCTAAACAGCTTCTTGCATATTCAAATCCTTCTTCTTTTCCTTTGAAATGGATTCCTCCTACTTTTACACCTTTTCCACCAGTTAATCCTTCTGGTTTTACAACAAAGCTATCATCTTCATATTTATCTATTACTTTCTTTAATTCTTCTACATCTGTTATATTGTAATTTTTTATTATCATTTGTGGAGCAAGTTTCTCTACAATATCTAATGCATATGTTTTACTCCATTCTATTTTTGCCCCTTTTGAAGTTGGTCCAAATGTTTTTAAGCCCATTTCTTTTGCAACATCAATTAGTCCATCTTGAAGTAAGTTGTCACTACTAATTACACATGTATCGATTTCATTCTCTTTTATAAATTTTTTTATTACTTCTTTATTAAATGGATCATCTACTATATATTTACCATTTGAATTTTTTACACATTCTATTATGCTTGGATTTTCGTATGGACATACTGTATATAATTCATATCCTTTACTTATATATTCTGCTAAAACTGCTTCTCTTACTCCATTACCTAATAATAAACATTTTTTCATGTTGTT
>JAZSCD010000083.1:0-12247 GCA_045602745.1 Clostridia bacterium
TCATTTGTTATCATTTTCATAAACAAAAGCACCTTTCTTGTATTTGTTTCTAGTCAAAACAAATTATATACTTAGTGCTTTTGTTTTTCTATATTTAATTAAAATCTTTTTTTATTTTTCCCCAGAATATTTAACTCATATGCCGATTGCAATGGAGTTTTTTTGTAATTTATACCTAATATTAGTTTTATTATTTATTTTCTTAAACAAATAAATTACAGTTTAAACTTTATTTTAACCTAGTTTCAATTATATATTTAACAAGAAGTTTACAATTGGTAAAAATGTAGAAATAAAATAAAGTGTGCATTATTATAATTAATTTTAGTGCACACTTATATTTTACTAATGTCCAGAGTGTACCGATGAATCAAACTCTTTAGAAGTAGCACGCGCCTTTTGTACATTACTTCCAACATATGGTACAACGCCTTTATAATCTGGTAAAATTCCTCCTCTTTTATAATCATTATCATAATTTCTTGAACGATTAATTAAACTTGATATTATATATGGTGTAATATAACTTCCGCATTGCTTACAATTAGAAGTATAAACACGTGATGAATGTCCACCTATATTTACGGTAGTTTCTATGTTTTTACCATTTACTTCTTTACCTTTTTCAAATGTAAATGTTCTTCTATCTCCATAAAAAACCATGTCTGACGTAAATAAATCTCCTGTAAAATTTCCAGCACGTAATTTATCACTAGCATATGTTACATCTGCATTTAACCAAATATCTCCAAGCTTTACTTGGTTCCATGTATGTCCAATATTCTCTATATCTGTACCATCAATAGTTAAACATTCAATATCAACGCAACTCAAAACATTTCTAACTATTTCTGAATACCCCTTACATATAGCTTTTCCTGTTAATAGTCCTACCATTCCACTTGCATTGATTGATTCCTCTGAAGTTCGTGATTTTCTATTTGCTTCATAATCAAATTCAACTCTTTCTACGATACTATCAATTATTTGTGTAGCAAGTTGAAAATCAGTGTGCATTTTATCAGAATTTTGATCAACATAAAGATTATTAATTATATCATTTACAACTGTTCGTATCTTTTTATAAGTCATCAAGTTTAAAGGAGTACTTTCCCCTTGGTTTGCACGACCTATTTTGTCTTTTTCTTGTATTTTTATTCCTTCTATGTCAAAAAATCTTTCAATATTAGCTAATTTTTCTAATGAAAGTTGTCCCATATTCTCAATCGTAATAGTAATTGGTATCCCCCTATAGTCTTTTTGACTCTTAATCATTTGTTCTACTTGCTCTAAACTTAAGTTGTTGACATATGCATTAGGAAATTTTTTACCAATATTTTTAATATCTCCACATACAAACACAGTAGTTCCTTTAAATACAAAAGAAAAATTACTTATTTCTGAAGAAAATTCTCTTGTTGCAACATTACTTATGCTTTTTATATCTTCTGGCGTTTCTGCTAATAATAATTGATTAGTTAAATTGCTTATATCTTGCCCTTGTTTTTTCATGTGTTCAAGTGCTGTAAATAAAGAATCTAAAGAAAAAATTTTCCTAAAAGCTCTAAATGGCATATTAGTATTTTTAGCACTATATAACAAAAATTCATATGGAGAAACTCTGTTTTTTATATCTTGTTTTAGTTTGCTTTGAACAACTACATCTCTCTCATTAAGCCATCTATAATACAATTCATTTATTAAATCATTGTTAATTCTATTTTCAGTTATCATTTGTTCCACCTCTTTCCGTGGTTTTTTCGTAATTTTTTATAACTTCTTTTTGTTAGGTACTAAAACACTAATTATATTATACCATATTTCGCATTTTTTTACAAATCTCATGACATATAGAGATTTTTGGTAATTTATACCTAACTTTAGTTTGATAATTTATTTTCTTAAACAAATAAATTGCAGTTTAAACTTTACTTTAAATATAGCTTATTGATATAATTACTATATTACTTAAAAGGAGTATTTAAAGCATGAAAAAAAAATTAAATGATATAAATTTTATTTTTAAAATGTTAGATAAAAAGAAAATAACTATATGTTTACTATTAGAAGCTTTTTTAGATGCTATTTATTTTATTGTACCATTTACATTTACCTTTTTATTAACTTTACCTTTTACTCTTAAAAAAGCTGTTATAGTTATATCAATATTTATAATATCAAAAGGGATACGCTCTATAGGTAATTATACTTTAAGAAAAATAACTGAAAATTATTTATATGAATACTCAAATATACAATATTTAGAATACTATAAAAAATTAACAAAAATCCCTACACAAACACTATCAAAATATCAAACTGGATATTTACAAAATATTATCGAAAAAATAACTATGCTTGTAAAAAATATTTTACGAGCTGAATATGTAAGTATTGTACTTTCTTTTGTCTTTTTCTTTTACACAGCATATAAGCAATCAATCACTTTATTTGGAATTTCCCTTGTATTAAGTATTTTATGTGTTTTTCTAAGTGTTAGAATACTTAAAAGAGCAAATAAAACACTTGAAGAACTTTACGAACAACAATACGAATATTCTTCTGTATATCAAGATTATATAAGTAATATTAGAACAGTTAAAGCATTAAATAATAACAAGTATTTCCACAACAACATAAAAGTTCAAGCTGATAAATGCTATATAAAAAATAAAAAGTATATACGTTTCTATTCTTTTGAAGAATTTGTTAGAAATATTTTAATAGTTATTCCATTTTCATTAGCTCTTATAAAGGCTGTAATTGATTTGGCAAATGGTATGGATACACTTGGTATTATTGCTTTCTATATCTCTCTACAAACAGAAATGGGATTTATATTTGATGAGCTCTCTAATACCATTGTTGGTTGGTTTGAGTTAAAAGCAATTAAAGAAAAAGTTTCTGAAATTTTTAAAAAATTAGACAACAAAAAAGTTATTAAATCATTCAATAATTTAATCTTAGATAATATAAATATCCATTATAAGGAATCTAATTTTGATATAAAAGTCCCTTCATTAGTTGTAAAACAAAATGATAAAATTTGTATAACAGGAAAATCCGGTCAAGGAAAAACATCAATTTTAAATCTATTATTAGGCAATATTGATTCTTATACTGGAAATATACAACTAGATAATAATAGTTTATCTGATTGTAGATTAGATATTGGAATTGTTAGTCAAGAAATTGAATTATTTAATATGAGTATAAAAGATAATTTGTGCTTGGATAAAAAAATAAGCGATGAAGATTTAATTGCCTATATCAAAGAACTTGGACTTAACGAAATATTAATGTTTAAAGAAGGATTATATACATTAGTTGGTGAAAAAGGATTAAAACTATCAACTGGTCAAAAAAGAAGAATAAATCTCTTAAGAAGTTATTTAATGGATAAGGATGTTTATATTTTGGATGAACCTACCTCTAATTTAGATGAACAAACAGAAAAAATAGTTGTTAATTTTATTCTAAATCATTTTACTAATAAAACTTTAATAATTGCAACACACAATAAAGAAATTAAAAAGGCCTGCACTAAATTTTATGAAGTACAAAATCACATACTTATTGAGCAAGAAAATCTTGCTACAATAAATTAGAAGGAGAAATTAAAATGCTAACTATCACATATAATTTGTTCATCACATGGGTATTTAATTGATTTAAAGAATGATAAAAATTAATTAGTATCTTTTGGGAAAGGGAAAACAAATGAAACGCTTATTAAGAATTAGTCTTGACACATTAATATCTTCTTTAATGTCTATATCAATTTGGATTATATTAAGTATTACGGTAGAAAAGAATTTAATTAATATCTTTACTTTAACTTATCCGATACAATATCTTTCTTGTGTTCTTAAATCTATATTTGCTACTGGAGCAAATATAAGTAAACAAAAAGGAAACTCAAATGATGTTATGTCCGGAATATTAATTGGTACTATATTTTCAATTGTTTTATTTGGAATATTATTGTTTAATTTAGATTTGTACTTAGATTTTATGAATTTATATGTAGACAAGTCTTTTGTTGCCTATTCTATAATTCAAATATTACTACAAACTTTATTAAGCTTTGTACTTACTAAACTTTACTATGAAGAAAAAAATATATTGGCTAATAAATATTCAATAACATTTTACTTTTTAAACTTTATTTGTATATTAGTTACATCTTTGTTATATAGTCAGTCAACTAGAATTATTGTCCCAACTATTACAATTTTACTAGTGTATATAATTTATATCATGGCAAAATCTTATCAAAAATTTAACTTTAAGTTTAATTTAAAAAACTGGATTAAATATGACGCTGTTGAATTAAGTAATAGTATATTTCTAGGGCTCGCTTATTTATTTGGACTTAGTACTACTGTTAGCTATGGTGAAAGTTATGCATTAGCCTTAACCTTTATAGCTCTAATTACAGATACACAATGGGATATTTCAAGTTCAATTAGTACAATTGCCAAAATTGATATTAGTAAAAATAAGTTTAATTACAGAACTCATATAAATAATGCATTAAAATTAGCTACTATACTAATTCTTAGTGTACTTTTTATGTTTGGAATTCTATGTCATTTTTATGATTTAAACTTAAGTATTACTTTAACTTTCTTAAGTTTTCATATAGTAGACTTTATGCTTTGCCCGTTTTATAACGTTACTACTTGTTACCTACAATTAGAATATTCAGCAATTAAAACTACAAGCACTAATCTGTTTTTACGTTTTATAAGACTATTATTAAGTTTTTTAAGAACACCATTTTGTACAGTAATTGCTCAAGTTGTTTCTTCTATATGTCAGGTTGTTTCAATGAGTTTTATATTTAGCAAGAGGTTTAAGATTGGTAAAAGTGGGGATGTGGAAATAAAATAAAAATGCACTGTTTTTTAATAAAATAGTGCATTTTTGATAAAAAAAGACAAAAAACGCACTATTTATTCACAAATTTTATTTATATAATTAATTTTTAGACTATATTAGTTCGATTCTGTATGCCAATGGGGACGGCAGAATTTTGGCAACTAATTTATTTAATTAGTGAATAATGAAGAATGAAATTGTAGGATCAGGTAGCCAAATCATGCCTATTTGTGCATATTCTCCACTATCCTTAACTATCTAAAATCATTGAGATATGCGAATTTTCTATTTCAGTCTATCTCACACTATTCTAAAATATTTCTGCTATTGCATACTTTTTTGTTAATTTTTTAATTATTTTTCTATAATAGCTGTAACTTCAATTTCAATTTTAGAACCTTTTCTTACAAATCCTCCAGCTTCTACCATTGTAGAAACAGGCATTGAATTTTTAAAATATTCAGCCCTTATTGGAGATACAATTTTAAAATCTTCTATATCTTTTAAATATATAACTGCTTTAACAACATCATCAAGAGTTGCCCCTGCTTGTTTCAAAATACCATTTATTTCTTCAAATACTAATTTTGTTTGCTCTGCTATATCTTCTGTCACAACTTCATTAACATCTCCTGCAGGTGCTTGAACACCAGAAACAAATATTAAATATGAATCTCCTAAGTCTATTTTTTTAGCAGGTGTATAAACACCTTTCATAACATACCCCTCTGGTTTAATATTTTCAATTTTCATTTATAAAACCTCCTAATAATTACTTAGCTTTTTATATTATATCATATTTATTTATAATATAAAAATGAAAAAAGAATTTTTTATAAAATTTGACATATAATAAAATAAATGCTATACTAATATTAGCTTAAAGCATAGAGCTAGTCATATATATGGCACCAGATATGTGTGTAGAGACACATATCTTTTTTTATGCAAAAAACAGAGCAGGTAGAGAACTGCTCTGAACTGAAAATCAGTTTTTAGTTGTGTTGTTTTTATATGTATTCAATTCTTCTTCCAATTTTTCAATTTTCTGAAGCAGAATCCATATAAGCGTCGAACTAGTCATCTCAATACAACACCTCCTTTCGCAAAGATTTCCTTTGAAAAGGATATGCTTATTATACAAAGTTCTTAAATAAAAAACAATGTTTTTTCTAATTTTTTCCAGTTTTTTCTTTTGCAAAATACACTTATTTTTTCTATTGCATACCTATTGCATACTTTTGGATAAAATAAAAACCTTATAAATACTGTTTTCAGTATTTATAAGGTTTTGTTATTTGGAGCAGGTAGTGGGAATCGAACCCACGTCATCAGCTTGGAAGGCTGAGGTTCTACCATTGAACTACACCTGCATTTCCCTGCTACGTTTATAAATTATAAACTAGGTTTTTGGTTTTGTCAACACTTTTTTTAAATTTTTTTTAATTTTTCAGGGTAATTTCTTCGAAGAACGGGCGGACACGAAGTTCCGCCCCTACGTTTTCTCTACATTTTTTAATTTTTGTCTGAACCGTAACTGTTTTTTACAATAATTTTTAAATAAATATTTACAAATTCTAGGAACTAATATAAAATATGATTAGAAAAATTTTAAGGTGGATTTATGTTTGAATTTGTATCTCATAATGAAAATGAAACTAAAAAAATAGCTGCTAACCTTGCAAGTAAATTAGAACAAGGAGATATTGTTGTTTTATCTGGAGATTTAGGCTCTGGTAAAACTAAATTTACTGAAGGTTTTCTTTCTTATTGGGATTTAGATGATGAAATTTCTAGCCCTACATTTACAATTGTAAATGAACATCATAAAAATGATACAAATATTTATCATTTAGATGTATATAGATTGGAAGATATGGGAGAATTTTATGCTATTGGTGGCACAGAATATTTTACAAATGGAATTTGTGTTATTGAATGGGGAGAACTAATTGAAGATATTTTACCTCCTAATTATATTAAAATAAAATTTTCTAAAGATGAGAATGATGATTCAATTAGATATTTAAATTTTAAAGCATATGGAGAAAGATTAAATCAAGTTATTGATAATCTTAAATAACGGCAAATTATCCCGCCTCTACATATAATGAAAGGACTTCTTAAATATGAAAATCTTAAGTATTTCAACTTCTAGTAATATTGCATCTGTTTCTATTTCAGAAAATAACGATTGCATATTAGAATTAAATATAGACAATAATAAAACACATTCAGAAACTTTAATGCCTTTAATAGAAGAAATATTTAGTAAAACTAATTTAAAATTATCTGATATTAATGCTATTGCATGTGATATTGGTCCTCGGTTCTTTTACTGGAATTAGAATTGGAATATCTTCTGTTAAAGCAATGGCAGAATCTTTAAATATTCCTGTAATAGAGGTTTCTTCGTTAGAAGCTTTAGCATATAACATTCAAAATATAGATTGCAAAACAATTTGTTCCCTTATAGATGCAAGAAATAACCAAGTGTATTGTGGAATATTTGACAATAATTATAACCTGTTAGAAGATTATTTAGCAGACGATATAAATAATGTATTAGAAGTTCTTACAAAATATGAAAGCACTATTTTTGTAGGAGATGGAGCTGTTTTTCATAAGGATTTATTAAATATTCAAAATTTTACATATGATAATTTTATTCATTCTAAAAATATTGCAAAATGTGCATATAAAAAACTTAAAAATAATAATACTAAAACAGCAGATACTATTACGCCATTGTATTTAAGAAAATCTCAAGCTGAGAGGATGAAACAAAAAAATGGATAATATTGAAATTTCTAATATGACTTTATTAGATTTAGAATGTATATCTGGTACATTAGAATCTAATTTTGATGATTTTTGGAATGTTAGTACTCTTAAAAGTGAATTACTAAATCCTAATTCTAAATATATAGTTGCAAAATTTAATAACACAATAGTGGGTTTTGCAGGTATTTGGAAATCTGTAGATGATGTACATATAACTAATATAGTAGTAAATAAAAATTTTAGAAAACAAAATATTGGAAGTTTAATGCTTTCAAAATTAATAGAACTAGCTAAACTTGAACCAAATATATCTTCTATCACTCTAGAAGTAAATTCTAATAATATCTCTGCTATAAGATTATATGAAAAATTTGGTTTTAAAACAGTTGGATTAAGAAAAAAATATTATAATAATATAGATGATGCAATAATATATACAAAAGAATTATATTAAATAAACAAATGAATGCTTGTAGGGGAGATTAGTAATTCCTCCGAAGAGCGGGCGACTACTAGTCGCCCCTACATTTCTTTGCAAATTATAATTAGCAATTATATAATTAAAAAATTACGTAAGATAAACGAAAGGAGATACTCATGAAAAAAAATGAATTAAGTTACAAGGATCTTAAAAATATTTGCAATCCAAATATTTTTAAATTTGAAACAACAGATGAATTAAATGATTCTGATTTAATTTATGGACAAGACAGAGGAATTAAAGCTTTAGAATTTGGACTAAGTGTTGATTCTAAAGGATATAACCTTTATTTAGAAGGTCCTTCTGGTGTTGGTAAAACAATGTATACAAAAAAATATGTAACACAAGTTGCTTCTAAAAAGAAGGTACCAGATGATTGGTTTTATATTTATAATTTCAACGACCCTAATGAACCTATTGCAGTTTCTTTATCTGCAGGTAAAGGAAAAGAATTTAAAAGCGACATGGATTCTTTTATAAATGATATTCAAAAAGATATTAAATTAACTTTTAAAAACGAAGATTTTGAAAAACAAAAAAATTTAATGCAAAGTAAATTTGAACAACAAAAAAATGATCTTTTAGAAAAACTAAATAAGGAATCTTTAAAAAGTGGTTTTCAAGTTAAATCAACTCAAAATGGTGTTTATATGATGCCTGTAATAGATGGGAAAACTATTGAAGAAGAAGAATTTGAAAAATTAGATGATGAAACTAAAAAAGTTTTTGAAGAAAACTCATCTGTCGTTCAAGAACAAATAATTGAAGCAATAAATAAAATTAAATTGTTAGAAAAAGAAAATAATCAAAGGATAGAAGAATGGCAAGCTAATATTGCTCTTATAACAATAAATAGTCATATTAATCCTATAAAATCAAAATATAAAAAGAATAAAAAAGTTATTGAATTTTTAGATAATGTTAAATCAGATATTATAAAAAATATTTCTCTTTTTATAAATGACGAAGCAGCAAAAGAAAAACGTCAAGCTCAAAGGGAAGAACAACAATTAAAGCCTTGGCTTAATTATAGAGTAAATTTATTTGTTGATAATAGTGATTTGACCGGAGCTCCTGTAATTATGGACTCTAATTATCAATATCATAATTTATTTGGTAAATTGGAATATGAAAATCAATACGGAATGCTTAAAACAGATTATACAATGCTAAAGCCAGGACTTCTTCATAAGGCAAATGGTGGTTATATTATACTTCAAGCAAGTGATTTACTTTCAAATCAAATATGCTATGATACATTAAAAAAAGCTTTGCTTGTAAAAGAAATGCAAATAGAAAATAATATGGAACAACGTTCATATATGGTAATGATTTCTTTAAAACCTGAGCCAATTCCTTTAAATGTAAAGGTACTATTATTGGGAGATGCAAATATTTATCATACATTACTTGCCCTAGATCCAGATTTTAAAAAACTATTTAAAATAAAAGTAGAATTTGAAGAAACTGCACCTAGAACAGATGCTAATATACAAAAATTAGCTAAGTTTGTTTATAGTTATTCAGAAAAAGAAGGCATGCTTCCTTTAGATAAAGAAGCTATGGCAAAGGTTGTAGAATATGCTTCTAGATTATCTGATGATAAAAATAAATTATCTACAAGATTTAATGAAATAGGAGAAATAATTTCAGAATCATCTACTTGGGCAAAGCTTTCTAAAAAGAAATTAGTTACTAAAGATTTTATTGAAAAAACCTTATCCGAAAGAATAGATAGAATAAAAAAATATGATTCAAAATATCTAGAAATGATTGAAGAAAACACTTTACTAATTAGTACATCTGGTTTTGAAACTGGTGTTATTAATGGTCTTACTGTTATGACAATTGGTGACTATACTTTTGGTAAACCTTCTAGAATAACAGCAAATACTTATATGGGAAAAAACGGAATTATAAATGTAGAAAGAGAAACTAATATGTCTGGACCATCTCATTCTAAAGGTGTATTAATACTTTCTGGTTATTTAGGGGAAACTTTTGCACAAGACTTTCCTTTATCACTTACTGCTAGCCTATGTTTTGAACAATTATATAATGGTGTTGATGGAGATAGTGCATCTAGTACAGAAGCATATGCAATATTATCTAGCCTATCTGGAATGCCAATTAATCAATCTATCGCCGTAACAGGTTCAGTTAACCAAAAAGGATTTATTCAGCCAATAGGTGGAGTAAACGAAAAAATAGAAGGATTTTATCAAGTATGTAAAACAAATGGTTTAGATGGAAGCCATGGTGTAATAATTCCAATACAAAATGTAAGAAATCTTCATTTATCTGATGAAGTAATAGAAAGTGTAAAAAAAGGAGAATTCCACATTTATGCAATTTCTACATTAGATGAAGGTATAGAAATATTAACAGGTGTACCTGCTGGAAAGAAAAATAAAGACGGTAAATTCCCTGCAGGAACAATAAAATATTTAGCATATGAAAAATTAAAACAATATGCGGAAAATGCAAAGAAAAAATAGTTGTTACATTGTAGGGGTCGCTGTCCTCGGCGACCCGCTCTTCGAAGACATTGCTAAAAAATATTAATTTAGAAAGGAAATTATATATGAAAAAACACATCAAATTTACTTTATTATTAATTTTATTTTTAATATTATGTTCAAATTACGTATTGGCAACCTCTATAGGAGATGTAAAAATTCCTGTAAACGAGGACTCAATATCTAAATATTCAAATATACATACATCAGTTGTTGAAGAAACTTCTAATTTTGTAATATTATCTTCTTTTATAATTTTATTAATAATTATTATATTAGTTTTACTTATTGTATATATAATTAAGAATCATAAGAAAAAATAAATAGTTCATAATTAAGGGCAGGCACAAGACCTGCCCCTACAAATTTTTGAAAATTAATATTTTAACCTATTTTTGTATTTAATTTTTGGAAAAACCTGTAGGGGGCACTGCCCATAGTGCCCCGCAATATAACCATTTGCATATTTTAAATTCACGGGTCGCCGAAGGCGGCGCCCCCTACATCACTCTACAAATTTAAATTGAACTATTAATTAAAAAAAGTGGGGAAGTTCCCCACTTTTTTATTCCTCTGTTTCGCTTGCTTGTTCTTCTTGATTTTCTTGCTCTGTTTGTTCTTCTTGTTCTTCTGTATTTAGTTTTACATTTCTATATGCTTGCAAACCTGTTCCTGCTGGAATTAGTTTTCCTATAATAACATTTTCTTTTAATCCTATTAATGAATCTGATTTTCCTTTTATTGCAGCTTCTGTTAATACTCTTGTTGTTTCTTGGAATGATGCAGCTGATAAGAAGCTTTCTGTTGCAAGTGATGCTTTTGTTATACCTAGTAATGTTCTTGTTCCTGTTGCTGGTCTCAATCCTTCTGCTATCATTTTTTCGTTTTCTTCGTTAAATTCGTTAACATCTACTAATGAACCTGCAAACATTGAAGTATCTCCATTGTCATCTATTTTAATTTTTCTTAGCATTTGTCTTCCTATAACTTCTATATGTTTGTCGTTAATATCAACACCTTGGTTTCTATATACTTTTTGAACCTCTGATGTTAAGTATTTGTATACCCCTTCTGGTCCTTTTATAGCTAATATCTCATTTGGATTAATTGATCCTTCTGTAATTGGATCACCTGCTTTAATTTCGTCTCCTTCTTTTACTTTTAATTTAGAACCGAAACTAATTGCATATGTTTTTGAATTGTCTTTGCTTGTAACTGTAACTTCTTTTCTTTTCTTAACTTCTTGTATTTTAACAGTTCCATCTATTTCAGAAATTATTGCAAGTCCTTTTGGTTTTCTTGCTTCGAATAACTCTTCAACCCTAGGTAAACCTTGTGTAATATCTCCTCCAGCTACACCACCTGTATGGAATGTTCTCATTGTAAGCTGTGTACCAGGCTCACCAATTGATTGTGCAGCAATTATACCAACAGCTTCACCAATATTAACATCTTTTCTAGTAGCAAGACCCATACCATAACATTTTGAACAAACACCATGTTTTGTTTTACATCCAAGTACTGAACGTACTTGTACTTTTGTTATTCCTGCTGCTATTATTTTGTCTGCTATATCAGT
>JAZSCD010000084.1:0-3404 GCA_045602745.1 Clostridia bacterium
AGATATAACAGAAAAGAAATGTAATTTTAAAAGGTGCAAACATAAAATTGAATTATAAGATTTATCACAATAAAAGGGGAAAATACAAAAGATAGGAGAGTATTTTTAAATAATGGAGGAAGAAAATGAAAAATAAAATAATAAGAATATTAATAATAATAGGAATACTATTAATGTATTTTTTATGTGTTATTCCATTAACAGGTTGTAACAAAGATATATTTGATACTAATTATACATACCATAAAGCAATATGTGAAATAGGTGGAGAATATAAAGAAATAAAAATAAAACAATGGAGTGATTATGAGGGAGAGCAAATACAAATAATCGCAAAAGATGGGAATACATATTTAATGAGTATGAATAATTGCACACTTGTGAAAGAATAAAGAAAGAAGAGGAGAATAAAATATGATTTTAATAATAATAAGTTTAATTTTTACAATATTAACAGCAATAGTTTTTTATATTAGAGAAGAAGAAATTAATTTAAAAATGTTATTCAGCTTAGGGTGGTTATTAATAATTTTGTTTGGCTGTTTTTCATCAGTAAAAACAGGAGAAATTGGAATTAAAACTAAATTCGGTAAAGTAATTGATACCGATATGTCAGAGGGTATTCATTTTAAAGCTCCTTATGAAAAAATAGTTAAAATGAACATTAAAGTACAAAAATATGAAAACAAAGATCTTCTAAGTACATCTACTAAAGATATGCAAATAGTAAATAATATTAAGGCAGTGGTAAACTTTCAAGTAAATGGAAAATCTGCTTTAGAATTATATAAAAAAGTTGGTACTAATTATAAAGAAGTTATTTTAGAACCAGCTATTCAAGAAACAATTAAAGCAGTTATTTCAAAATACACATCAGAAGAATTAGTTACAAAAAGAAGTGAAATTGCTTTAGATATAGAAAGAACATTGAATAATAAAGTGAAAAAATATGGTATTGACATTAGTTCAGTATCTATTAATAATTTTGATTTTAGCGAATCATATAATGACGCCATAGAAAAAAAAGCAGTAGCAGAACAAGAAGCAGAAACATCTAAAAATCAATTAGAAAAAGCTAAAATTGATGCAGAAAAGAAAAAAGTAGAAGCACAAGCTGAAGCAGAAGCTAATAAAATAAAAGAAAATACTTTAACTGATAAAATATTACAACAACAGTTTATTGAAAAATGGAATGGCGAATTACCAAAAGTGACAAGTAGTGAAAATATCTTTGATATTAGTAGTCTTATAAAATAGAAAATAATGTAGAAATATAAAAGAACAAAAGACTAAATAAATAGTCTTTTTTTATTGCATTTTAATTGCAAATATGATATATTGACCGATTAACAAGTGTATCAAATACACTTTTGAGGTGATGATATGGCGAAAAGTAAAGTTAATGAATGGCTTGAACAAGACAAATTAGTATTGCTAGAGGGTTGGGCAAGAAGTGGATTAACTAATGAACAAATAGCAAAAAACATAGGGATAAGCCCTAAAACTCTTTATGAATGGCAAAATAAACATAGTGATATTCGAAACACCTTAAAAAAAGGTAAAGAAGTTGTTGATTTTGAAGTGGAGAATGCTTTACTTAAAAGAGCTTTAGGTTACAAATACATGGAAACGACTAAAGAATTAATAAAAAATCCTAAAACCAAACAATACGAATTAAAAATAACAAAAGAAATAGAAAAAGAAGTGCCACCCGACACAACAGCTCAAATATATTGGCTTAAAAATAGAAAACCTTTGGAGTGGAGAGATAAAATTCAAATTGAAAATAATGAGAGTGCCAAAGCCATAAATGACAATTTACAAAACATAGCAAAATTATTAAACAATCCACAACCAAACAGGAGCGAAGATGATATTCAATAATTATAAACCTTTTTGTGAGAAACAAACCAATTATATAAAAAAATGTTCAAGTAATTGGCTGAATGTTGCTCATGGCGGCAAAAGAGGTGGAAAAAACGTCACAAATGGTTTAGCATTTTGTATTCAACTAGAAAATCACCCAGACAAATTACATTTAATAGCAGGATACGAAACATCTAGTGCAAAATTAAATATATTAGATTGTGATGGGGTTGGCATACTTAATTATTTTGAAGGTAGGTGTCATGAGGGTAAATATAAAAACAGAGAATGTTTATATATTGACACACCAACAGGACAAAAAGTTTTGATTATAAGTGGTGGAGGTAAAGCAAACTCTTATAAAACTATAAAAGGTAATACTTATGGAATGGCTTATATTACTGAAGCAAATGAATGCCACCCTGACTTTTTAAAAGAAGTGGAAGACAGAACTCTTTCAAGCTCTGATAGAAAAATATTTCACGATTTAAACCCGAAAAGTCCAAAACATTGGTATTATGAAGATTATTTAAAATTTCATGAAGAACAGCAAAAAAAAGACCAAAATTATGGATTGAATTATGAAGAATTTAATATATTTGATAACTTATCTATTAGTAATGACAAATTAAAAAAAGTATTATCTACTTATGATAAAAACTCTATTTGGTACAAAAGAGATATTTTAGGTAAGAGAATAGCAAACGAAAGTTTTCTTTTTAAATATATTATTGATAATGAAGAATTATTTTATACTGATAATCCTAATATAGGTTACATATCTACAGGTGTTGACTTTGGAGGTAATGGTTCAGCACACTCGTTTGTTACAAGTTCGATAACTAGAAATTTTACAGGTATTGATGTTTTGAAAAGTGATAAAACTGAAGTAATAGATGATATACATCAAAAGTTAAAACAATTAAAAGAAGCATTTAAGAATCATATATTATTTGTAATTAATAAATATGGGCATATAGATACTATTTGGGCAGATTGTGCAGAACAAATACTTATATCTGCTTTACAAGAAGTTCTTGATGAATTACATCTTCACATACCAATAAATAACAGTATAAAGTGCGAAATACCAAGTAGAATATATGCTATAAACATGTTGTTAATGATACAAAAAATAAGATTTGTAAGGAATGATACAAAAACAATCATATCAGCTTTGCAAGAAGCAGTGCAGGATCCTGATGAAAACGATGATAGATGGTTAGATGATGGAACGAGCGATATTGATAGTATAGATGGGTTTAATTATAGTGTTGAGTATTGGTACAAACAACTATTAAAAGTATTGAAAATATAAAATAGAAGTGAGGTAAAAAATATGGATGAAAATAATGTAGTTATAAAATATCTTGAAAAGAAAGGTTACAATATAAATACTGACTACTACAAAAAAATCGAATATTGGAAATCATGGTATCAAAACCATAACAAAGACTTTCACGAATACCGAAATCAAAATGGAGAAACAAAAGAAGTATATAAACTAGGTATGGCAAAAAGGGGTTGCGAAGATTGGA
>JAZSCD010000085.1:0-10758 GCA_045602745.1 Clostridia bacterium
AAATATAAAAAGAAATACTTAATTGAAGTAGTAGGGTGTAGCTGGGATTCATTCTGGAATCATGGTATCAAGGGTAAGATTTTGGCTCCAATAGTAACATTTATTACAAAACGAGATATAAAAAAAGCACCATATGCAATTTATGTAACAAATAAGTTTTTACAAAAAAGATATCCTACAAAAGGTATATATACAGGGTGTTCAGATGTAGAATTAAGGACAATAGATAAAAATATATTGCAACAGAGATTGTTAAAAATTGGAGAAAAAAAATATAATCAAAAGCAAATTGTAATAGGAACTGTTGCTGCTATAGATGTAAAATATAAAGGTCAGAAATATGTTATTAAAGCAATAAAAAATCTAAAAAGAGCTGGATACAATATAACATATAGAATAGTGGGAAGTGGAAAAAAGGATTTTCTTGAAAAGTATGCAAGAAGGTGTCACGTGTGGGACTTGATTAAATTTGAAGGTTCTTTAGAACATAATAAAGTATTTGAATTTCTAGATAATATAGATATATATATACAGCCAAGTAATCAAGAAGGATTATGTAGAGCTTTAATTGAAGCTATGAGTAGAGCATGTCCTTGTATAGCAAGTAGTGCAGGAGGAAATCCTGAATTAATCGACAAAAAATATATATTTAAGAAAAAAAATGTAAAAGATTTACAAAATAAAATAAGACTATTAATTAACGAAAGAGAACTTAAGGTTGAAGCTAGTAAGAATTTTGAAAATGTAAAAAAGTATACAAAAGATAATTTAGATAATGTAAGAAATGAATTTTATGATAATCTTATTAATTCATTAAAAACAGAGGTATAGTATGATTAATATTATTAAAATAATTACAATATTAATAGGAATAATAATAGTAGTAAAAAATTTAAAGGAATATATAAAAGGATATAATAAAAATATTACAATATATGTACAATGTGTTTTTTTCTTTTTTTATTATATTCCTTTAATATGTGATGTGTTGTATCTAAGACCAGATTATCCTAGGTATTATCCTGGTTTTATAGCATCATATAGTGATTTTAAGGTAGAATTAATTTTTTGTATAATTATAACATACATAAATTATATGTTTTACATATTTCAAACGAAGTCTGTATATAAAATAGAATTTAAAGATATCAACATAAACTCAAGAATAATATCGTACATAATTTTTCTAGCAATAATTTTAATTTTAATTTATGTGTTTTTCATGATGGATCAAGAAATAATAAAGGCAGTTTTTTCTTATAATATGAGGCATATGCGAACAGACTTAGCAACACAATTAAAAGCAATTTCTTTTGCTATTATAGCATTATCTTTGATTTTTATTGTAATAGAAGACAGACCTCAAACTATGAACTGGAAGATTATTTTAATGCTACCAAATCTAATTTTTGCATGTTTACTAAACGGAAAAAGAACATCTGTGTTTATGTGTATTATAGGAGTATTGATGATAATAATACTAAAAAATACTATAAAAAGTAAAAAAAGTATTGCTTTCATAGTTATATTAGCGCTTATGATATTATTAGGTTATGGAAATTATTACAATGAAGATGTAACAAAAGATGAAGATAGCTATTTATCATTTAGAATAAATTATGGTAGGGATGATACTTTAAAAATGACTATTTATTCGGAAATGAATGATGAAAAAATATTAGAGCATAGAGGACAGACATTATTGTATTATTTAACTTTTTATATTCCTAGAGATTTATGGGAAACTAAGCCATATCCATATGCAACTTATTTTACATCTGCCTTAGTAGGATTAGATACAGTAACTAATTTAGGCTGGAATATGACTACTTCAATATATGATGAGGTATTATCAAATTTTGGATGGTTGGGTATAATAATATTACCATTTGCAATGAATAAAATATTAAATGGTATTGCTAAAAGAAATGAAGGCGTTTTAGGTAAAGGAATTCTATTTCTTGGAATATTAGACATGATTTTACTTATAGCAGTTCAAGCAAGTGCTTTTCTATTTTTATATATTGCACTAATTGGATTAATTATTATATATGACTTAAAAAAGAAGATGAGAAAGAAGGAAAATTATGGATAAAAACGTATTAATATATTTTAATGAATACCATTTAAAACCTATCGGAGGTCCAGCAGGTTATTTGTATAATTTAAAGAATGAACTAGATAATAAAAAAATTACAAATGTACATTTTATATCTGGAGAGGATAAAAATAAAAAAAAGAAAGAATTACTTCATAGGATGCCCAAAATAATGCAAAGAGGATATTATTTTATTGTAAGAATAAAGAATAGAAAATATCTATTATCAAACCATGAAAAGAGATCGGTAGTAGATTTAAAAAAATATGATATAATTCATTTTCATTCAACGATATCTTTATATAAATGTAAAGATAGTTTAAAAGATTATAAGGGAAAAGTAATTTTAACATCACATTCGCCAAAACCAATGTTTTTAGAATTATATGAAGATAGTGGTTTATTTAAAATTGAGAAAAAAATATTAAAAAGGAAATATATGCAAGAATTTTCAAAAATAGATGAATTTGCTTTTGATAGAGCTGATTATATTATATTTCCTTGTGAAGAAGCGGAAGAACCATATTATAATAATTGGGAAGAATATAAAGAAATAAAAGCTAGAAATAAACATAAATACAGGTATCTGTTAACAGGGATAAAAAGTGGACAAGTAAAATTGCCTAAAGAGGAATATAGGGCAAAGTATAATATAAAACAAGAGGCTTTTGTAATATCTTATGTAGGAAGACACAATGAAACAAAGGGATATGACATTTTAAAGAAGATTGCAAATGAAGTTTTAGTTGATAATGATAACTACTTTCTAATTGGAGGAAAAGAAGACCCATTAAAAGGAGTAAGTAATAAGAAATGGATTGAAGTAGGGTGGACAAATGATCCACATTCTCTTATTAATAGTGCAGATATTTTTATTCTTCCAAACAAAGAAACATACTTTGATTTAATAATGTTAGAAGTCTTATCATTAGGAAAGATTGTTATTGCAAGCAATACAGGAGGAAATAAATTATTTAAAAAAATTAATGCTGAAGGGATATTTTTATATAATGATATAGAAGAATTAAAAGCATTGATAAATAAAGTTAAATCAATGTCAACAGAGGAAAAGTATATCTTAGAAACAAAAAACAGGAAGTTATTTGAGGATAAATTTACTAAAGAGATATTTACAAAAAATTATATTGATTTGATTAAAACGTTATAATTACTAGAAGGGAAAAAAATGAAAAAAAGTATAACAAAAAATTATTTGTATAATATGTCATACCAAATTTTGAAAATAATAATTCCTATTTTGACAACTCCATATTTATCCAGAGTATTGGGGGCTGAGTCAATTGGAATTTATAGCTATACATTATCAATAGTTACATATTTTATACTATTTGGTGCTTTAGGAACTTTATTATATGGGCAAAGAGAGATTGCTTATGTACAGGATGATTTAAAGAAGAAAAGCATAAAATTTTGGGAAATATTTATTTTAAGAGTAGTAACATTAACTGTATCATCGATTATATTTTATATAACTTTCTGTGTAAACAATCAGTACGAATTGTATTATAAAATTCTAATATTAGAATTAATAGCTAATATTATTGATATAAGTTGGTATTTTCATGGTTTAGAAGAATTTAAAAAGACAGTTATTAGAAATACAATAGTGAAACTAATTAGTGTTATTTTAATATTTTTTGTAGTAAAATCTTCAAATGATTTATATAAATATTTTATTATTTATGTATTATCTAATCTTATTGGAAATATTTCATTATGGATGTATTTACCCAAATATATAAGAAAAATAAATTTTAGGGAACTAAATATTATACAACATATTAAACCAACTGTTTGTTTGTTTATTCCTCAAATAGCAATTCAAATATATACAGTATTAGATAAAACAATGATTGGGGCAATTATTCCTGATAAAGCTGAAACAGGATTCTATGAACAGTCAGAAAAAATTGTAAAGCTATTATTAACTATAGTGACATCATTGGGAACTGTTATGTTGCCAAGAATTGCTAATACTTTTGCACATGGCAATAAAGAAAAAGTAAAAAGTTATATAAAAAACACATTGAATTTTGTATTCTGTTTATCACTCCCATTAATGTTTGGGATTATTGTAATATCTAAAGAATTTGTTCCAGTCTTTTTTGGAATAGGATATGATAAGGTTGCTATATTACTTAAAGTAATTAGCCCAATAATATTAATGATAGGTATAAGTAATGTAATAGGAAATCAATTTTTAATTACAACAAAAAGGCAAAAGGAATACACAATATCAGTTACTGTGGGAGCTGTGACAAATTTAATATTAAATTTGTTTTTAATAAGAAGTTTAGCTTCGATAGGTGCAGCAATTGCAACAGTTATTGCTGAAATTACAGTAACTGCAATTCAACTTTATTTCATAAGAAAAGAAATAAGTATAAAGGAAATAATTCAATGTGGAAAAAATTATTTTTTTGCAAGTATAATAATGTTCTTTATCTGCTTATTTATAAAAAATATTGTTATAGCTGATATGCTTTCAATAGCAATTCAAGTATGTGTTGGTGTATCAATATATTTCAGTATATTAATATTAAGGAAAGATCAATTTATATATAAAATTATAGAAATATTAAAACAAAAAATTTTTAGGAGAAATTATGATAATGTATGATTATTTAATTGTTGGAGCCGGATTATTTGGTTCTATATTTGCGTATGAAGCAAATAAAAGAGGAAAAAAGTGTTTAGTAATAGATAAACGTAATACAATAGCTGGGAATATTTATACAGAAAATATTAATGGAATAAATGTGCATAAATATGGTGCACATATTTTTCATACTGATAATAAAGAAGTATGGGAATATTTAAATCAATTTGCAGAATTTAATAGATATACAAATTCACCAATAGCAAAATACAAAGATGAAGTATACAACTTGCCATTTAATATGAATACATTCAACAAATTGTGGGGAGTATTTACACCACAAGAAGCTAAAAAAATGATTGAAACTGAAAAAAAACAAGCTAATATAAGTGGAATTAAAAATTTAGAAGAGCAAGCAATAAGTTTAGTGGGAAAGACAATATATGAGAAATTAGTAAAGGGGTATACAGAAAAACAATGGGGAAAAATGGCAACAGAATTGCCAAGTTTTATAATAAAAAGGTTACCAGTAAGATTTGTATATGATAATAATTATTTTAATAACATATATCAAGGTATTCCAATTGGAGGATACACGCAAATCATAGAAAAAATGTTACAAAATATAGAAGTGAAATTGAATTATGATTATTTTGAGCATAGAGATGAGTTAAGTAATATAGCAAGAAAAGTAATTTTTACAGGACCAATAGATAAATATTATGATTACAAATTTGGGGAATTGGAGTATAGAAGTTTAAGATTTGAAACAGAAACAATAAATTGTGAAAATTATCAAGGAAATGCAGTTGTAAATTATACAGAATTTGAAATTCCATATACAAGAATTATTGAACATAAACATTTTGAGTATGGGCCAACTTTAGGGCGAAATTTAGAAGGGGAATTTGCAGATAAAACTATAATAACAAGAGAATATCCAGATAAATTTGAGCAAGGAAAAGAACCATATTATACAGTTAATGATGAAAAAAATACAGCAATATATTCTAAATATAAAGAAATTGCTGATAAAGAGGATAATGTAATTTTCGGTGGAAGGCTTGGACAATATAAATATTTTGATATGGATCAAGTTGTTTTAGAAGTACTAAATTTAATAAAGAAAGAATTATAAAGAGGAGATATACATGCAAACATACATAATTACCGGTGGAGCAGGTTTTATTGGCTCTAGCTTAACTAAAAAAGTTTTAGAAAATGGAAATAAAGTGGTTGCAATTGATAATTTTTGTGATTTCTATAATCCAAAAATAAAAGAAAACAATGTACAAGAATTTTTAGGAAATGAAAACTATAAATTATATCGTGCAGATATAAGAGATAAAGAAGCGGTTAAAAAAATTTTTGAAGAAAATAAAATAGATGTTGTGATACATTTAGCTGCTATGGCAGGGGTTAGACCTTCTATAGAAAACCCTGTTTTATATCAAGAAGTAAATTGTATGGGAACACAAAATATATTAGAAGAAATGAATGCACATAGTTGCAAAAATCTTGTTATGGCATCTTCAAGTAGTGTTTATGGAAATTGTAAACGAGTACCATTTAAAGAAGATATGATAGTTGATTTTGCAATAAGCCCATATGCGGCAACTAAAAAAGCAAATGAAGTTATGACACATGTTTATCATAAGTTATTTGATATAAATGTAATAATGCTTAGATTTTTTACAGTATATGGACCAAAGCAAAGACCAGATTTAGCAATTAATAAATTTACAAGATTAATGCTTGAAGGCAATTCAATACCAATGTTTGGAGATGGTTCAACTTCTAGAGATTATACATATATAGATGATATTGTAGATGGAATTATAAAATCTTGTGAATATACATTAAATAATAGCAATGTTTATGAAATATTAAATTTAGGAAATTCTTCTCCAGTATCATTAAAAGAAATGATAAATACTATATCAGAAGTAGTAGGAGTAGACGCAAAAATAGAACAATTACCAATGCAACCAGGTGATGTAGAAAGAACTTATGCTGACATTTCTAAGGCAAAAGAATTGATAGGATATAATCCCAAAACTTCTTTTAAAGAAGGTATTGAAAATTTTGTAGAATGGTATAAATGCAATATAGAATTATATAAATAATGTCGAATTATGGCGAACAGAATTTCTTGACTTACAAAAACTAAGGTGCTAATATGTTTATATATGTACCAAAAAAGAAAGAAGGTGTGCAGAATGAATATAGTAAATCCAAATGATATTGCAAAATGGTTTTGTAGTAAAAATATTATTGATAAACCAAATACAAGAGAAGCAAATATGAAAATTCAAAAACTTTTATTTTTTGCTCAACTTATATATATGGCAAAAAATAATGGAAAAACCATGTTTGATGAAGAATTTAAAGCATTTAAAGATGGTGTTATTTTAGAAACTGTAATGAATAATTATAGACAACAATACAAGTTAATGTTTGAAGATATAAAAAATAGCGAATTAAAAATAGATAAAAACGTAGAAGAAGTTTTAAATACTACTATCGAAATATTTGGAGATGCATCTGCACAAGAACTTTCAGAATTATCTCATGAATTCGATGCATGGAAATATTTCTTCAATAATTCTAAAAAAAATAAATTAGGATTTTATTCTAAAAAATATTCTATTATACCATACAATGTTTTAAACAAAGAATTATATAGAATAGAAAAAGTTTTAGAGGGATATGAATTATCTAAACAATATGAAGGTATGGAAACAGAGGACTATTGATAGAAGAAAGACAATTTTTAAATTTTATTCCGCCTAAATTAAGTGGAGATACAGTTGAAGAAAAAAGAAGGTACATGATTGTTTCAAAAAACGAAGATAATAAAACAATAGAAATGATAAATATATCAAAAATTTCAGGAAAAAATATTAGAAATTTGATTAAAAACTATAATGTAAAATTTGATCAACACTATCCGCTAAAACTGCCATCTTTTGCAAAAACAAACACTGTATATAAAATGGAATACTTTGAGGAATTAGAAAACTATATAAGTTTTAATGGAGCTAAACTAAATACTAAAGATTTTAATAATATATTAAAAGCAAGAGAACAATATGTTAATACGACAAATAAAAATGATGTTATATATTTTACCAAAAAAGAGTTTTTACAAAGAAATCAAATAATGTGTAATAAAATATAATTATGAAGCAATCATTATTTTTATGATTGCTTATTTTTCTATTTACTTTTTTAAAAAAAAGATATAAAATTACAATGTTGTTAAAAAATTTAAGGAGGAAATATAAAAATGAAAATAGCAGTAGCGGGAACAGGATATGTAGGACTATCTTTAGCTACATTACTTAGTCAAAAAAATGAAGTTGTAGCTTTAGATGTAATACCAGAAAAAGTTGAGATGATAAATAATAGAATATCACCTATAAAAGATGAAAAAATAGAGGAATTTTTTACAACAAAAAAATTAAATTTAAAAGCAACATTAGATTATAAAGAAGCTTTTGAAGGTGCTAAATTTGTTATAATTAGTACACCAACAAATTATGACGATACAAAAAATTATTTCGATACATCTTCTGTAGAAGATATTATTGAAAAAGTAAAAGGTATGGGAATAGATACTACTATGGTAGTTAAATCTACAATACCAGTAGGATTTATAAAATCTATGAAAGAAAAATATAATATCGATAATATAATGTTTAGCCCAGAGTTTTTAAGAGAAGGTAAAGCTTTATACGACAATTTATATCCTTCTAGAATAATAGTTGGGGAAAAATCTGAAAGAGCAGAAGAATTTGCTAATCTTTTAAAAGAATGTTGTTTAAAAGAAAATGTAGATATTAAATTTATGGAATCTACAGAGGCAGAAGCAGTTAAATTGTTTGCTAATACATATTTAGCTTTAAGAGTTGCATATTTTAATGAATTAGATACTTACGCAGAATTAAAGGGTCTTAACACAAAAGATATTATAGATGGAGTATGTTTAGATCCAAGAATAGGAGCACATTATAACAATCCTTCTTTTGGATATGGTGGTTATTGCCTGCCAAAAGATACAAAACAATTAAAAGCAAACTATGCAGATGTTCCAGAAAACTTGATTAGTGCAATTGTTTCAAGTAATACAACAAGAAAAGATCATATTGCAGATGAAATAGTTAAAAAATCACCTAAAGTAGTAGGTATTTATAGATTAACAATGAAAAGTGATTCTGATAATTTTAGAGCAAGTGCAATACAAGGTATTATGAAAAGAATTAAAGCTAAAGGAATTGAAGTTGTAGTATATGAACCTACATTAAAAGAAAGCGAATTTTTTAATAGCAAGGTTATAAATAATTTAGAAGAGTTTAAATCTTTATCTGATGTAATTGTTGCAAATAGATTAAATGAAGAACTAAAAGATGTAAAAGAAAAAATATATACAAGAGATTTATTTGCTAGAGATTAAAAACAACTCATAAACCAAGCCCCCTTTTAATATAATTGTACAAAGTGATAAAAAAGCTTTATATAATTATATTAGAAGGGGGGATTTATTTTGAAAAAAATAGTATTTTTTACACTATTTATATTTGTTGCTATTATATCAAGCTTAATATATGCAACAAATGTAAATCCAAATAATGGATATGAATTTAATTTAGAATACGAGGGAACAATTGTAGTAAACGAGCCAAAAGATGGAGTGGTAACACTTACCGGAACAAGTGGTACTCCATATGCAAATGTACGTGTAGAGGCAAAACAATTATCAGGTCCAGCTACAGCAACTGTATATGCTTATGAGGAAAATGGAAATAAAATTGATATTACTAATGAAAATGCATGGGGACCACCTAGTGGATTCGCAGTAGGGGGAACATTTACAAATGAAACTCGAATTACAGCAATATATCCACATGCAGGAACATATGTTACTAGATTATCTTTAATAGATTTAAATAATTCAAATGCTGTTATAACATCTAAAGATTTTACAGTAACAGTAATTGATGAAACTAAACCTGAAAATAATGTAATTAATAATATCGTTAATAATAGCATACAGAATAATATAATAACACAAATACCTCAAACAGGTGTAAGCATATGGACATATTTATTTGTTTTAGTCGGAATAATTGCAGAGATATTGTTAATAAGAAAATTTATAATTAAAGAAAAATAAAAAAGGCATGTACATTAAAATGTGCATGTATTTTTTTGCTATTTATACTATAATTTTTAATATTTTGCCTTAATAATTTATTAGCACACATGGAAAAAAGGAAAAAGTTGAAATGTTATGTAAAATATGGTACAATATTATAGAAAATTTAAAATTTAGAAGGAAAGAGAATGGATTATATAGAACAAGAAAAAGAAAGTATAATAGAAGAATTATTAAATAGTGGAAAAGTAAAGCCAGGCCAATCAATAAATTACCAATATTTTAGAGAGTTATATGAGCCACATAAAGAACAGATGTCAGAAGTAGAATTTGCAAAAATGTTAGGAATAAGTTATAGTAATTATATGACAATAAAACATAAAGGAATAAAAACAAAAGTATTAAGAGAAAGAATAGAAAAAATAAGTGAAGAAGAAAAGCAAGAGATAATAGAAGAATTATTAAATAGTGGAAAAGTAAAACCAGGCCAATTAATAAATTATGAATCTTTTATAGAATTATATGAGTCATACAAAGAAAAGATGACAGAAGTAGAATTTGCAGAATTGTTAGGAATAAGTTATGGTAACTATATGAACATAAAACACCAAGGAATAAAAACAAAAGTATTAAGAGAAAGAATAGGAAAAATAAGTGAAGAGGAAAAGCAAGAAATAATAGAAGAATTATTAAATAGTGGAAAAGTAAAACCAGGCCAATCAATAAATTACGAATATTTTAAAGAATTATATGAGCCACATAAAGAACAGATGGCAGAACTAGAATTTGCAAAGATGTTAGGAATAAGTTATGGTAATTATATGATGTTTAAAAACAAAGGGAAAAGAGCAAAAGTATTAAAAGACAGAATAGAAAGAATAG
>JAZSCD010000086.1:0-12262 GCA_045602745.1 Clostridia bacterium
TTCTAAATTTCCTGTTAATTCTAGACTGCTCATTGTTATTTTATAATCGTCTTGTGATTTTCCATTGTGCTCTGCTAATACTTCTGCTTTTTTTAATGCTACTTGTTCTTTTATTGTACTTGCATTTGTTTGATATGCTGCTTTTTCTCCTTTTTCAAATAATCCTCCTGTTAGTGCTACGTTTATTGTTACTCCTACTAACACTAGCATTACTATTATTGTTATTATTAGAGCAATTAGGGTTATACCTTTTTGGTTATTTTTAGTCTTTCCTTCGAAGTTCGGGCGACTACTAGTCGCCCCTACAGGGTTTGCATTTAATTTTAATTTTTGCATTTTATTCTCATCCTTTCTTTTATGTTTGGTAATTTGTAGTTTTATACCAAATGCCAATTACTAAATTATAATTACATTTTATTTTATCTCTTTTTATAAGTCAATGTGTTTGCTTGTTTTGTAATATATTTGTAATATTTATTTAGAGTATACCTTCGAAGAACGGGCGGGCGCGGAGTCCCTCTTTTACATGAAAATTTACAAATCAAATTTTGTACCATTTACTTGGGCAGACACAAGGCCTGCCCCTACAATATTTGCATTTATTTATTCCACTGTAATAATTACAAATGCTGAAACCCCATTTCCTTTTCCGAATTCGGTTAATCCTTCTCCTGTTGTTGCTGTTATTCCCACTGAGTTTTCTGATATGCTTAATATTCTTGCTATATTTTTTCTCATTTCTTCTATTTTAGGAGTTATTTTTGGCATTTTACATTCTATTGATATTGATATATGTACAATTTTTTCTTCTAAATATTTTAATGATTCTTTTAAATATTCTTCACTATTAGTAATTCCATTTTGGCACATTTCGTCAGACACTTTTCCAAGTATATTTTTACATGTAATTCCAGATACTGCATTTGTTATAGCATGTAAAACAACATCTGCATCACTATTACCAAGTAAAGAATATTCCTCTTTAAATTCTACTCCACCAAGTACAAATTCTTTCTCTTTATTTTCAAAATCTATTCTATGACTATCTTGTCCAATTGCAACTTTCATTTAATCAACTCCTTTTTATTTTATATATTAAGAATTTTCATGAAGAGCGGAAGAATGCATTTCGTACCTACATTCACCTAGTAATTTCTTTGATGCAATGCGGGTCGCCGAGGACGACGACCCCTACAGAGTTTGTAACTTATTTGTTTTCCTCTAAAAACTTAATTATTGTCTTCATAACCTGCTCGTCTTCTTCAGTCATTTTTTTATAGTCAGCATTATTGTATATTTCATTTAATTTATCTTCTGGTGGTTTTCCTTTATATTCTTTATTTAGTTTTATAAGTTTTTCAAAAAAACTATTTAAATATTCTGCTGATTCTTTTGTTTGGTATATATTATGATATCCATCTTTATATACTATTGATTTTATATTTTCTTTTCCCATTATTTTTTTACTTAATATTGGGCTGTCTTTCAAAGGAACTGGTAAATCTAATTCTCCATGTAATAGTAACACAGGTACAGTTGTATTTTTTAATATTTGTGCTGTATCTTTTATTCCTTTTTTACCAAATGTAAGAAAATTTACAATTGTTATAAATGGACTTAAAAAGCTAAAATTAATATTTGTTTCTTTTTTTGCATTATCGCAAATAAGTTTAGAAATGTTATTTGGTGCAGCCATTGCTACTACTGCTTTTATATTGTGTTTATACTGTAACACTTGGCATACTGTATAAGCTCCCCAAGAATGTCCTACTAATTCTATTGGATATTTATTTAAGTCACTATCTTCTTCTACAAATTTTAAAGCACAATTTAAATCAATTACTGCTTGGTAGAAACCTTTTAACTTTTTACCTTCTGAAGAACATGTTCCTGTGTTATCATATGCCATAACAATAAATCCAGCTTTTGCAAATGTATTTATTTCTGTTGTATAACTTAAATGTCCCCCACCCATTCCATGAACAAATATTATAAGAGCTTTATATTCTTTTATATCCTTATTAGTATATATATTACCTCTTAATATTTGCCCTTTATTAGATTTAAATTCAATTGGTTTTGCATTTAATCCTTCAAAATCATTTGCTATAAAATATTTTAGTTTAGGATTTCCTTCGCATCTTTTACCAAATGTTGAATTTAATATTAATTTTGATAAAAGTATTAATATTAAAATAATAAAAATTACTATGTACAAAATAATCACTTTTTAAGCACCTCTATTTTTATATGTTATTTGTTTTTTAATATTTTATTCTCCATTATTTTTTATTCTTTTCCCAAATATTTCTTACTATCTTTAAAGATAAGGTTGATAAGGTAAACCCTATTACTGGTACTAATGAACTAAGCCAAATACTACTAGTTTTATTTATTACTGTTGAATATATGACTACTACTATATAAGTTAATATGCAAATACAAATTTTTCTAGTTAAACTTGTCTCCCATGCTTTATCTAATTCCACTCTTTTATTTCTTTCTTTAATTTTTAATATTTCATTTTCTATTTCTTTATTCTCCATAATCTTTATTTCCTCCAATTTATACAATACTATTTAATTCTTTTAAATTTTTTGATAATGCTATGATTTCTGGTTTTACTTTTATAAGTTCATTATCTACTATCACATAATTTTCTATTATAATATTTTTCAAATCCATCATTTTTTCAAGTTCATTTCTTATATAATGCATTTGTACACAATGAGGTGATTTATCAACTGTTGCAAAAATTATCTTTTTTATTTTGCCAGTTCTTAGCATTCCTCCTATTTTACTTATAGCCATATTAATATGAGTTTGTTCTAAACATAATTCATATATATTTTCTGATATTTTTTTTATTTCTTCATATCCTTTTGCTTGCATATATGGCACACAAGCTCCCATTACAACTATAGTTTCGCAAACATCATATATATTGCTTTTTAATAAATCTTTTATCATTGTTACCACCTAAATATAAATTTTAATACAATAATTTTAACATATGTTTATATAAAAATAAAGCATATACAAATTTATTGTTTATGCTTTCATTATTTATTAAAAAAAGCCAGTCAAGAATTTAGTGTTATTAACTAAATTCTTTTCTGACTTTTGCAGTGCTCAATCTAACCACCTATTTTCGAAATAATAGAATACCGCAACTGCGCCACCTGTTAGTAATATCCAGAATATCCAGAATATTACAATTTGATATCCAGTTTCAAGGTGTTCTATTGTTTCATCAATGGTACGATTTTCGTAAAAAGAAGTTTCGCTTATAGTATTGCCTTTTAAAGTAGTAAATATTGTTCCTTGACACTCAGCTTCTTTACCATAATATACATTTCGTTTATGGTAACCGGTATCCAGAATTTTAATTTGATGACTCGACAAAAACTGTATTTTGGAATACTCAAATTCAACATTTAAAAATGAAATTTTTGTTGCAGTTTTACTTTCTGTACGCATTGTATCCCAAGTCCAATAGTCTTCTTTTACCTCTCTTGTTTTAGTATTTCCATCTTCATCTTCATATGTTTCTGTAACCTTTCTTGTGTGTTTTCTGTATTCCTGCTCTTCCTTTTTTATATAAGAGTATTCTCCTTCTATTTCAGGAAAGCTAACAGGATCAATTGTTTTCAAATCACCATATACAAATGCGTGACCTGTGTCAGTCTTCATTCCGTATCGGAATAATTCTTCAGATTCAATCTGAACTGCACTGTCATATATTTGATATTGCTCAAGAAGTTTTTGTTGTATGGATCCACTAATAGCAAAACCAGCACACAGCATAATAGCAATAATCACAACACTTGCAATGATTTCTCTTTTAGTTATTTCCATATTGTACACCTTTGTTCAATATTTTTATTTAATTAAACAAATTTGTAGGTGCATCTTCTGAAACATCATAAGAGAGTTTTTCAAATTCAAGAATTTCATAGCCAGTCATGCCAAGAAAAAACTTTTTAATGGGGTTACGTGTGAATGTGTTGTATCGACTTACTGTTTTATTGTAAGCTGTCCTTGTTTCAGCAATTTTATTTTCAACAATAGCTGATTCATACATAAACTGTTTGTAATTTTCATTACTTTTAAGGTCAGGATAAGCTTCTAATACAACATCGATAATCTGATTAATTTCATTTACCGTATCGTCTGAAATAGAACCATCTTTTGATGTTCGAGCATCAATTACTTTCATAAGTGTTTCATACTCATGCTTATCATATGCTTTAATAGCATCTGCAAGCGTTGGAAGTAAATCTGCTCTTTTCTTTTCCTGAACCTTAATGTCTGAATAAGCTTCAGTTACTTTTTCTTCATAAGATATGGCGGTTGCCGGTACAGAATTGATACCTACAATTGCCAGTACGACAACTGCCAAAATTGCTGCAATGATGATCACGATAGTTTTTTTCATGTTTTTAACTCCTTTAATTACAGTTTTTACTTTTAAATATTCACTTTTCAATTTGCAGGTTTAACGAACTTCTCTTTTACTAGGTTTTCATGTTGTTTCCTCCTAAAATTATTTAGATAGTTTTTATGCTAGAAGCACTGCCAGCTTCTATATTGCATAAAAGCATTCTAAAATTAATTATACCATATTTTACATAACTACGCAATCTGATTTTTTCAGATTTGTAATTAATCTCTCAGTTGTTTTTTTATGTAAAACATGTTATAATTTTTTCAGTGTTTTTTTGCACTCGCCTGTAAGACTTCACCAATTGGGAAGCTTGGTAAAATGGAGGTACTCTATGGCAGCACAGACTATCCGCTTAATGAAATTTGTCATCTCAGATGATACGAAAGGAGGTACCCGGAGCTTAGAAGTGGCAAAAAAGTGGCTGAAAGAAGGCAAAAATGTTAATATGGTTTATCTCAAAAAAGGAATAAAATTCACATCCCATGTTGTTTTTATTCAAAAAAACAACAATAATATTATAAAAACAGATGATGCGTATTATAAAATAAATTCCTTTTATCCTGTCGCAACTTTATATTCTTGTTGTTTTCTTGATGAAACAGCAAATAAAGTTATCGATACCAACGACATTGAAACAGCCAAAAAGGCTTTTGCAGACGGTCATATTGTAAAAGCAGAAACCCTGCGAATTCTCACCACACCCATTGTAGCATTCATTGATGATAACATCTTTGAAACTTCTGATGGATTTATGTATATGCTTAAGCCTATCGACTAAGTCTAAGTATCAAATTCAAAGCTTGCTAAAGATTTGAATTTGAATTAACTAAAAAGGTCTCTCATATGTTATAAGAGACCTTTTTTAGTTTTGTTTACTTATTCCTTCGAAGAGCGGACGAATGCAATTCTCCCCTACATTTACTCTATATTTTTTATTATGTTCTATACATTCATCTTCCTCTTATTTTCTAATCTCTCTAAAAATCCACATGTTTTGCAAAGTTTGCAAGTTATAATGCTATTTTCAAAGTTTTTCTTTATTGTTATTGTTTTAGGTTTATTTAATATATCTTCTAACTCTTCTTTAAATATATTTCCAAGTGATATATCTCCATTATTATCTAAACAACAAGGTACAACTGTTCCATCTACAAGTATTGCAATTTGTTCTTTTAATCCTAAGCATCTTCCTTTTTGTATTATTTCTTCTTTATTTATGTCTGGCCATGTAAATTCTATATCTTGATTTATAAATACATTTTCTTTTAATTTTATATACTCATTTTCCATTAGCTGCTGCTTTAAATTTTGTATTCCATAATAATTTTCTATTTCTTTTATAATTTGGCTATTAATATCATTTTCTTTAATATTTTTTAAGTTCCATAATCTATATGAAATTATTACATTTTTTAATTGTCTTTCACTTTCAAAAATATTATTCAAATATTGTTTATCTAAATTTTTATTTTGCATAATGCTATGTATAGAAAAATTAATTTGCCTTACTGCTTTAGTATTTTTTATTAAATCTATATTTTTCTTTATTAATGCTCCATTTGTTGTTATATTTGCTTGTAAATTATATTTTTCTAATATTTTAAAAATTTGTCCGAAGTTCATTATGTAAAAGCGGTTCTCCCTTTACATGCAAAGCTACCAATTTGGTGTATTTATGTATTTTTTTAATAACTTCTTCAAACTTTTGAATACTCATAAATTCTTTATTTCTTTTTGTTTCTGGACAAAATTTACAGTTTAAATTACACACATTTGTTATTTCTATATATATTTTTTTTAACATTTTTTCCGCCTTTTAAATTTATATAGTATTACTGCTAGCAGTTTCTTTATCTTCTTCATTTTCTGCATCATCAAAAACAAATTTTATAGTACTATCATATAATTGCTGATAATTTAATCTCTTTGATTTTATTTCTTGATTATCTAATAACCAAATTTCAATCATATCCCAAATTGCTACCCACCAAACTACACATATAAAATCTGCAAGTATTCTTCCTATATTTTCAACTAATATGTTTATTATAAGAAAAACAATTCCAATAACTGCAAAAAACCATGCTCTTCTATTGTTTAATGCTAGGTCATACTCGTTATCGTCTATTTCCATACCGTAATTGTTTTTAATATTCTTTTTAATTTTAGTTTGTAATTCTTCGTCAATTTCTGGACAATGAATTTCTAAAACTATATCTGTGTTTATTGGAACCATATATGCAATTTCTTCTATGTAATCACATACACTGTCTGAAAGTTCCATTTGTTTATAGTCGTGTTTCATATATAAATCTGATATTTTTTCAATCTTTACTGGAATTACAGCTTTTCCCCTTTGCATATAGTTTTTTTCTACATAATTTAATTCACTAAACTTGATTTTTCTATTTTTTCTTTTCCCTTTTCTTTTCGCTGGCATAAATACTCCTTTTTTATTAATAATAAATTCTAGTTTTCATATATATCTTCGTTTATTTTTAAAACCATTTTTGTAGAAAGATTTTCAAATCCTAATCTCTCATATAAATCTTTTGCAATATTTTGTCCAAACACTTCTAGTGACATATCTTTGTTTTGCTCTTTTGCTATATCTATTATCTTATTTATTGCTATAGTTCCAATTCCCTTATTTCTATATTTCTCGTCTATAAAAAATCTATATAAATATATTTCTTTTTCATAATTTTTAATTCCAATAAATCCAACCATTTTATTTTTAAACATAATTTTATAGTATTCTTCGTTTTCTTTAAATGTTAATTCTTCCGGTTTTATTATTCTAAGTTGGTATATTGGATTAACTGTATTATGATGTTTCCATTCCTCTATAATCCATTCTCTAAAATAGTCATTATTTTCTTTTTCTATTTGTATATCTATTTGGTTCATACTTTATCTCCTATTTTCTTATCTTTTATTTGAATAAATATTCCTAACACAATTACAACTAATCCTAGTACAGAATAAATACTTAATTGTTCTTTTAATATTAAAGCAGTCCATATTAATGATAAAAATGGTGTTATATATGCTAAATTCGAAATCTTTGCAGTATCCCCTTTCTCTAAAGCCAATGCCCAAGATGTAAATGCTGTTGCAGAAGTAAATATTCCTGTCCATAATAATCCTGCGAGTTGATTTACCTTTATACTAAATAAATTATTTGAAATTAATAAATAAGTTATAGAAATTATAAATGATACTAAATAATATAACATCATACTAGTATATTTATTATAGTTTTTATATTTATTTAATACTGAAAATAATCCGTATGATACTGCAGCTATTATGCAATATATTGCACCTAATATTGTATTTTCGTTAATAGTTAACAAATTTCCATTAGCTGTTACAATAACAACACCTAAAAATGATAATAATATTGCTATAGTTTTCCTTGGTGTAATTTTTTCTTTTAATATAATACATGCAAAAACTACTGTCATTATAGGCCACAAATAATTAATTATAAATGCTTGTGATGCTAGCATTTTGTTTGTTCCTAAGTATAAAAATAAATTATATGAAAAAGTTCCTAAAATACCTATTCCTGCTATTTGTAAATAATCTTTTAGTTTGTATTTCTTCAAATCTTTTAAATTATGTTTTATTAGATTTAAAATCAATAAAACAGTAAATGCAAAAAATGAATTTATTGCTAATATTTGCATACTATTTAAGCTACCTAATAATAATTTTATGACTGTTGCTGTTGTTGACCATAAGAATATAGATATCCCAGCATATATGTATTCTTTTTTTATTATTTCTTTCATTTTTCCTCCTAACTTTTAGAAATTATTATTCTAAAATTTCCACTTCACAATTTGTTGCATCTAATTTTACTTTAGTTCCTATTGGCATAACAACATTTTCACAATTATGTCCAAAGTCATTACATTTCAATATTGGAAATGTGTATTCTTTTAAATTATTTATTATAACATCTTCAAATTTTGATGTTTCTGTATCTTTTTCGTAATACCCTAACCATAGACCTTTAATTTTTTCAAAAACCTTATGTTGTTTTAATAAATTAATTTTACTATCTATTTCATCTAGTGGAGATTCTGCTGCATACTCTTCTAAAAATAATATACTATTATTAAAATCTGGGCAATACTCTGTTTCTAGTAATTTTGTAAGAGTCCATAAGTTGCCACCAATTAGTTTTCCTTCTGCTATTCCATCTTTTATGCATTTCCATTTTGTAAAATGCTCTATTTTACCGTTTTTTTCATCTATTAATCTTAATTTAAAATCATTAATCTGCTTTTGTGATGCTTTTCCATAAAAACTCCAAATCACATCACTTTGATGATATGTAACTATTCCTGTTTTTGCATAAATAGCATTTAATATAGCTGTTGAATCACTAATTCCCATTATTATTTTAGGATTGTTTTTTATTAATTCATAATTCAAATATGGAAGAATAGTATTTGAATTTTGTCCACCTTGTGAACATATTATAGCTTTTACTTCTTTATTTGAAAACATTTCATGTATGTCTTCTACCTTTTCATCTATTGTAGCTGAATATCCAAGTGTATTTGAATATACATTTTTACTTAAAACTACTTTAAATCCCATATCTTTAAATATTTGCAAGCCATAATTAAATCGCTCTTTTAAATCTTCTGTCACTGGTGCTGATGGTGAAATTATTCCTATTGTGTCTCCTACTTTTAATTTGTTTGGTAACATATTTTTCCTCTTTTCTATTAATAATTTTCTTAAGCAAGGCTTTGTAAGAAGCGGACGACTACTAGTCGCCCCTACATTACTCTACTTTTTGCTTTTATCTACTAAACATTAATACTTTCTAACCTTTTATATATTCTTCATATCCGTATTCTTTAGATGTTCCTTCTAATTCTTTAATAGATAGTCCTATTTTTAATCTTTCTTTATCTATATTTATAATTTTTGCATTAACTATTTGGCCTATTGTAAGTTCGTCTTCCGGTTTTGTAACTCTTTTTAGTGTTGTTATTTCTGAATTATGAACCAATCCTTCTAATCCTTTTTCTATTTCTAAAAATGCTCCAAATGGTGCATATTTTACTACTTTACATGTTACTATATCATTTACTTTGTATTTGTCAGCTAAAGAAAACCAAGGATTTTCTCCTTTTAAAGGATATTCTAAGGCTATTTTTCTTTCTTCTTTATTAAATGATTTTATTTTAACTTCTATATCTTCGTTTAGATTAAATTTATCTTCTAGTTTTTGATTTTTATCCCAAGTTAATTCTGATATATGTGCAAGACCGCTAACTACGCCTAAATCAACAAAGATTCCATAATCTGCAATTTTAGAAATAGTTCCTATGTATGTTTTTCCTACTGCTATATTATCCCAAAATTCTTGAATATTTTTTGCTCTTTCTATTTTTTGTTTTTCTCTTTCTTCTGCTTGTTTAATTCTTAATTCTTGTTCTTTTTTTCTATCTTCTCTTTTCTTATACTTTTTATATGATAAAAGAACGTTTCCTTCTCCATCATTCCATTTTAAAACATCTGCTGTTATTGTATCTCCTGGTTTAAATTCATCATTAGGATTTTTGCTTGCATCATCTGAATATTCAGCTTTTGGTATAATTCCATCTGCTTTGTATTTAAAATCAACAAATATTTCTCCTTTACTTGATACTTGTATTACAGTTCCTGTAACTGTTTTGTCGTCTTTTTTAGCATTTAATGATTCTGCATATAATTTTTGTAAATCTTTTTCTGTCATATTATAAACATCTCCTTTTATTATTAATTTTTATCAATTACTTTTTTAGCATAAGAACAATCAGCAATAAGTTTTTTATTATATTTTTTTGCATTTTCTATAATATTTTCTACAAGTTTTCTTGCAATCCCTTGCCCTTGATACAAATTGCTAACTTCTGTATGAACTATATTCCAAGTTTCTTCTGTTTCTATATAGTCACATTCTCCAATTTGCATATCATTATCATATGCTATGGATTTATTTTTATCTTTATCAAACTTTATTTCTATCATAATGTTCTCCTTTTTTAGATTTATCTAATATATAACCACATATTGTTGATATTAACAATATGCTTTCTAAAATTATAGCAAATATTGAGTTTAATGAAATATGATATCCAAGCCACGCTCCAGATACTGGTATACCTAGCAACTTATATACTTTTGTACTTTTTTGCCATACTGCAAATGTAGATATTATTGTAGCAATTACTGATAATAAACTTGCCCAGCCATCATATGTAAATATTGTCATCACTACAATTAGTATAATAAAACAAATTAAAACTCCAATATCTCTTTTAGTAATCTTATCTGACTTTTGATTATTCTTTTCATCTGCTACCAAGAATAAATCTCTTGCTACATATATAGCATTCATTGCTGCGCCTGTTAATCCTCCTAATAACAAAAATGCTATAATTTGTATAATATGTGCAACTACATTTAAAACTAATATCTTTTTTCTACTTTTAAAAAAATACGTTGTACATAAACATATGTATATTATTATAGTTAATATTTGTGATGCCAAATATGCTAAGGTCCATTCTATCATTTTTACTTCTCCTATATTATTTAATCTTTATACTTTAGTACTGTTACGCACTCCACATGGGTAGTATGTCCATCGTTGGAACGTAATTTTTACCTAGAGTGTTGGTCGTTGATATGTATCATTTAATATTATATCTTTCTAATAATAATTCTCTAAAATATTCTGCTGGATATATATAATCTTTTTTATTGTTTCTTTTAATACCAACTATATGTTTCCAGTTAACATCATTGTTGATTTTTCTGGTTTTTAATATTCCTTTTTCAATATAATCATAAAAACGATCTCCATCATCCGCAAAATCTAATTGGTTATGATTAAGTGAAGCAATAATACTTTTATCTTGCAATTTAGAAAAAGCACACACTGGATAATCTTCAAAAAACTTTTCTAGAATCTTTTTCATTTCTTTATCCTTATCATATATATCAAATAAATATTTAGCAATAGCATCAGCAATATATGTTATTTGTTCTTTCTCTAAATCAAATATAAATACAGTAAGTTTACTTGCAAAATTCATTGCTTGTATGCATTTCCTTCCATCAAAATAAAATATTTTAATTCCCCATTCAAGTAATTTATTATTTTTCTGTTGCTCTATTACTTTTGTTGATAGTAACTGATTAAAATGTGATAATTCTTCTGGCATTGGAATATCTAATTCTTTAATTGTTTGTTTTGTTGCATATATTATCATAAATTATCTCTTTCTTATAAAATAATTTTTTTTTAAATTTTTGACCTATAAATTTTTATAAGTCAATTTTTTTGATTTTTTTGACCTATAAATTTATTTTAAAAATAAATCAGTGTATTTTTGAAATTTAAAAATTTGATTTCTACTATATCCTGTTGTTTCGACTATAATATTTTTTTCTAATAAACTGTTTATAATATTCTTTATTGTTCCTTCTTTTATTCCTGTTAATTCACAAAGTTTTTTTCTATTAATTGCTGGTTCATCATATAATAAATCTATTACCTTTTTCGCATTTTCTGGCTTTACTGGTAATTCCATAATAATCTTGTCCATTTCCATTGTTAACTCAACAACATTTCTAAATTTTTCTTTTGCTGTTTTTGATGTTTCAATAACCGCTTCTAAGAAAAATTTAATCCATCCTATCATATCATTATGAGTTCTTACTCTTGTAAGCATATCATAATATGTATCTTTATTTCTTTCAATATAATCTGAAATATATAGACAGGATTTTTCAAGC
>JAZSCD010000087.1:0-13474 GCA_045602745.1 Clostridia bacterium
TAAATATTTAATTTTAAAACAAAAAATAAATCTTGAGCCTGCCTCCGCGGCGAGCGGATTAACTCAAGATTATACATATGGTGAAATATTCGCTAATAAAATAAAATTATTTTTTAGTGAAATTTTCAAAAATCATTGACATTATTTTTGTAAAATTTATTTTAAATGTTGTAGGGGCAGGGTTCCACCCCTGCCCGCAAAACAAACAGATAAAACATTTTAACGGGTCGGCGTGGAAACCGCCCCCTACAACGTTTGCAATTAACATTGTTATATAAATTATAATTTATTCCTAACCTCTCTGTTTTACTGCTTCGTATACAACAATTCCTGCTGATACAGATGCATTTAGTGAAGTTATTTTTCCTTTCATTGGAATCTTTACTAAGAAGTCGCAATTTTCTTTTACTAATCTACTCATTCCAAATCCTTCACTTCCTATTACTATTGCAAGTGCACCTTTTAAGTTTTGGTTATAATAATAGTCTTTTGCTTCTCCATCTGTTCCGCAAATCCATAAACCTTCTTCTTTTAAATATTTTATTGTTTCGTTTATATTATTTACCCTTGCAATTTTTACATGTTCTACTGCTCCTGCAGAAGATTTTGAGACTGTAGCATTTACTGATGCTGCTCTTCTTTTGGGAATTATTACTCCATGAATTCCAGCTGTTTCTGCAGTTCTAATTATTGAACCTAAATTATGTGGGTCTTCTATTCCATCTAAAATTAGTATAAATGGTGCTTCGTTTTTTTGTTTTGCACTTTCTAATATATCTTCTACACTAGAATAATTAAATGGAGGAACCATTGCTATTACCCCTTGATGATTATTAGTTTCAGATATTGCATTTAATTTTTGTCTTTCTACTTCTGCAATAACTATCTTTCTTTGCTTAGCTATTGTTATTATTTTATTAATAGAACCATGTTTTTCCCCTTTTGCAATTAATATTTTATTAATATCTCTATCAGATTCTAACAACTCTAAAACACTATTGCGTCCTTCTATTTGGTCAGACAAGCTTTGCTTGTCTGTACTATTCACTCTTAACTCTTCACTTTTCACTATTCACTTTTCTCCTTTTTATTGTTTTCATAAAAACTATTTTTATATTCTTCAATTCTATAATCATCTACTTTTCCAATTTTAAAAATTATTTGCTCATTTAGAATCTTATATATTACATCCGTTTTTACTATACTATCTTTGTACAATCCATTATTTACGTCTTTTTCTAATAATTTATTCGCTTTATATTTTAGTTTATCTAAATTTGAAGATATTATCATTCCAAAGTTCTCTATTGGAACTGCAATATTATTTTGGTCAATAATAACAAAAAAATGATTTTCGCCTTTAGCTCCATCTGCATAGTGATATTTTTTTACAAATACTATATCTCCAATTTCATATATGCTATATTCTGCATCTGATTCTTTTAGAACGTTTTCAATTTTTCCTTTATGCCACTCTTCTTCTACAGGGTTCTCCTCAAATGCTTCTCTTACATCCCTCACTTTATTGCATTTATAAGCAAATTTCATAAAGTCACTTAATCCTTCATCATTCTTCATATTATCATCTCCCTCCTTTTAATATTATATATTATTATTGACTTTTTAGCAATATTTATTTTTATTTTCTTACGCTGAAATTAATATTTTATTTTCTTCTAAATCATTGATGATAAATTCAACTGTTCCATAATCTGTTTCTGTCCAATCGCTAAACATTTCTATATCATTTACTTTTAATAAATTATATATTTTCTTTGCTTCTTCTTTACTTTCATATTTAAACATAATAATGTTTGATGCAGGATGTTTTTTAGGATAATTACTATATTCTTTGCAAATTAAGCCATAGTCATGAAACATTATAGCTAAAGAATCTTTTTCTATTTCTGCCCAAGTAATTATTCCATTATTTTCTTCAGTAGCTAAAAGTTTAAATTCAAAATATTTGCAATAGAACTCTATTGATTTTTCTACATCATTTACTACAATTTCATTAATTATGCTTTTCATTTTAATCCTCCTTATAATTATTCTCATCTATTGTTGCGGGCGACTACTAGTCGCCCCTACATTTTCTCTACATTTTTTAATTTCTACCTAAAATTTAATTATCTTCATCTAATTTTAACACACTTAAAAATGCCTCTTGTGGTATTTCTACATTACCTATTTGTCTCATTTTCTTCTTGCCTTTTTTCTGTTTCTCTAATAGTTTTTTCTTCCTTGTAATGTCTCCACCATAACATTTAGCAAGTACATCTTTTCTCATTGCAGATATTGTCTCTCTTGCAATTATTTTTCCTGCAACTACTGCTTGAATTGGAATTTCGAATAATTGTCTTGGAATTACTGTTTTTAATTTTTCTGCCATTTTTCTACCTCTTGCATATGCTGTATCCTTATGTACTATAAATGATAAAGCATCTACTGGCTCATTGTTTATATGTATATCTAATTTTACTAGTTCTGACCTTCTATATTCTTTAAACTCGTAATCAAATGATGCATAACCTTTAGTTTTTGATTTTAAAGTATCAAAGAAATCATATATTATTTCATTTAATGGAAGTTCATACTCTAATGTTACTCTATTTGCATCTAAGTATTTCATATCTGTATATGTTCCTCTTCTGTCTTGGCATATTTCCATTACATTTCCTACAAATTCTTTTGGCAGCATTATTTGTGCCTTTACTATTGGTTCTTCTATATAACTTATTTCTTGCATAGGTGGTAAATCTACTGGATTGTATAATTCTATTATTTCTCCGTTTTGTTTATATACTTTATAGATAACAGATGGAGCTGTTGTAATTAGATTTAAATCAAATTCTCTTTCTAATCTTTCTTGTACTATCTCTAAATGCAATAAACCTAAAAATCCACATCTAAATCCAAAACCTAATGCAATAGATGTTTCTGGTTCGTATTCTAATGCTGCATCATTTAGTTTTAATTTTTCTAGCGCAACTTTTAAATTTTCGTAATCTCCTCCATCTAATGGATACATTCCACAATACACCATTGAATTTGCTTTTTTATAACCTGGCAGTGGCTCTAAAGCAGGATTTGCAACTGTAGTTATTGTATCTCCAACATGCAAGTCAGATACATTTTTTACACTGGCCGCAATATAACCAACTTCTCCTGCTGTTAATTTATCTGATGGCACACTTGTCCCTGGTGCTAAATATCCAAGTTCTGTTACTACAAATTTTTTATTTGTAGCCATAAATAATATTTCATCACCTGTTTTTACAGTTCCTTCTACAACTCTTATATAACTTAAAGCTCCTTTATAATTATCGTAAAAAGAATCAAATATTAAACATTTTAATGGTTTTTCTTCATCTCCAACTGGTGGTTTAAAATCTGTTACTATTCTTTCTAAAACTTCTTCTATATTTAATCCTGTTTTTGCAGATATACAAGGAGCATCCATAGCTGGTATTCCTATTATATCTTCTATTTCTTGTTTTATTTCATATGGTCTTGCATTAGGTAAATCTACTTTATTTATAACTGGTAAAATTTCTAAGTTGTTATCAAGTGCTAAATATACATTTGCAAGTGTTTGTGCTTCTACTCCTTGACTTGCATCTACTACTAAAATTGCTCCTTCACATGCAGCTAAACTTTTAGAAACTTCGTAATTAAAGTCAACATGACCTGGTGTGTCTATTAAATTCAAAATATATTCGTTTCCATCTTTAGCTTTATAATTCATTCTAACAGCTTGTGCTTTTATAGTAATTCCACGTTCTTTTTCTAAGTCCATATTATCTAAAACTTGACTTTCCATTTCTCTTAAAGAAAGAAGTCCTGTTTTTTCTATTAGCCTATCTGCTAGTGTAGATTTTCCATGGTCTATGTGTGCTATTATACTAAAATTTCTGATATATTTTTGGTTGTCTTGCATTTTATTCTCCATTCTTATTTGTTTTTTGATATGTAGGGGTCGGGTTCCACCCCGACCCGTAAAAATTTTGTATCCATTTGTCGGGCGAGGGTGGAACCTCGCCCCTACAATATTTGCAATAAATTTATTCACAATATTTTTTGTATTTATCTTTTAAATTCTTTTTTTTTAATACCTCATCTATTCCTTTTTTACTTATTTCAGTAAATACGTCTTCAAAAAATTTTACCATTTTAGGATGGAATATTTCTTTGTTTTTTACATTTTCCCAATACCATAATGGATAATCGTTTGTAAATTCTTTTCCTTTATATACAATTCCTGCTGATAAATTATCACATAGCATTTCTATTGTATATTTATATGGTATTACTGGTGCTTTCATAGGTGCATTAAAGTCATACCAATATTCTTCGTGGTGCTTGTTTCTTCCTTTATGATGAAGCCACGCTGCTGAATAACTTCGTTCTTGTCTTGCCACTTGTATTGGACTTTTATATCCTACATAAAACTTAGCACTTTCCCAAAATTCAGTAGGGCTATATTTAGACAAATCGTGTATTAGACCTCTAAAAGGTATTCCTGCTTTTAAGCAAAGTTTAAATACTATCCATTTATGTTTTGTTATTAATTTAAAATGTAACCACATTTTTTTAAGCATTTTTGCCTCCGTTTGTTTTATATTAATCTATTCTCCATAATTGAAATTTCCCAGTAATTTCATCAACATCTTTTGTATTTCCATATATTATTGCTCCTAAATATTCAATTTTTTCATTTTCTTTTGCATTTATTGCATTAAATAAATCGTCATCTGTTCTTGTATCTAACATTTCTTTAGGATAATCAGCAACTAATAAATTTTTATTAGTTTTTGCTAATTCAATTGTATTTTTTAATTTTCCTTGTTTAACTTTAGTTATAATAAAAGGAAATTGACTAATTCCTAGATGTTCAATTCCGCTTTTATCTGTTAATATTTTTCTTCCCATTATCTCATCATTAGAATATTTTCCTATTGAAATTGCTAAATGTCCAATTACATTAAGTGCTATAGGCGCTTCAACATTAGCTGCAATAATTCCTACTATTTTTTTATCTTCATAATTCATATTAATCTTCCTTTCAACTATTAATCTCAAATTGGTGTTTTAGGACAGTCCCCTTTTGTCCTAAAACAAAAGAGGGACAGTCCCTAGAATCACATAAACTAAAACTCTAATCAATCCATTCGTTAACAAATTATCTACTACAAATGGAATTCCTATTTTATTTATTTTAGCATATTGTTTTAACAATTTCTCTATTTCTTCGTTTGAGCATAAGTTTTTCTTTTCCATATATTCTTTTGCTAAAAATCTCGCTCTTGTCATTGCATCTATTTCTAAAAAGCTTCTAACCGCAAATTGTATTAAAGTAAATAACAATAATATTGCAATTTGTAACATTTGATTATTTATAACTTTAAATAAAGTAAGTATTGTAATTATAAAAAAGTATATCATATTTATATTTGAAAATATAAAATTAAACATAAGAAGTGCTCTATCTTGGCATGAGTGCAAACATTCATGTGCTATTGTTTGAATTCTTGCATAATTATTTTTCATGTCTGCAATGGAAATCTTGTTAGTTATTGCTATATATAAACTAGTGCCTGTATCTTTTGCTTCTTCTATTTTTACATCTTTGCTGTCTAACATTTCTAGCATTTCTTGTGCAATTTGAATATTTTCTGGAAATTTATCTGTTATTTTTTCCAAGCTTTTGTTTTCTTGTATTTCCTTTGCTTTTTTTAAGTTTATTTTAAATATAAATTTAAATAGAACTATTGTTAAACTTATCAAAATAATGTAAATAATATTTTCCATATACTACCTCTTTTGTAATTAAAAATCACTACAAAGTATATCATATTTATTCATTTTTGTATACTAATTTATTTATTAATTATATTTTAAAATTTTGTCTATTATGGAATATTTGTTGGATTTCAACATTTTGATTATTTATTGAATAAAAAATTAAATAATTTTTGAATCTTATGAATCTAATATTTGAATATAAATACTTTTTTCCCATATAAGGAAAATATTCTAGATTTGAAATTGATTTTATAATATTGGTTTTAAATTTATGTGCAGCAATAGGATTAGCTAAATTAAAATAAATATAATTATATGAATTTTGTAATTCTATTTTTGCTCTCTGAGTATAAATAACTCTGTACATTTATTATTTTCCTCTTCTAACCTATCTAGCGCATCAATTACTTCTTCTTGTGTGTACCAAATATTTTCATCAACTGCTTCTTGACATTTTTGTATTATAAATCTTTCAGTTTCTTCATCACATTCTCCATTTGGTCCAATTTCGACTTCTAAAATCTCATTTTTAAAATTAAATTCATTAATGTTTTTATTTGTCATTTTGATTTACCTCCTTGCATTTTTATTTTACCAAACCCGTGTTTGCTTGTCAATGGTTTTTGTAAATAATGGTAAATATTTTGTAGGGGCAGGGCTTGCTCTGCCCAAATAAAATAAATAGAATTTTTTCAAAATTTTAGGGTCGACCAAGGCCGACCCCTACATTTTTTTGTGCATTTATAATAATTCTTTTACAGATTCGCTTATAATTTTATTTACATCTGCAAGCATAATATTAAATCTTACTTCTATATCAAAATATTCTTTTATTTTTGGTTCTTTCATTAATATTTCATACATTTCTTGTAATTTCTTCATTTTTTCTTCGTCTTGTTTTTCTCCTTGAAATGACATAACTTGAACTTCGTATCTTATCTTTTCAAATTCATCTATTTTTGCTTTCATTTCTAAATCTGATTTTAGTTCTTCTTTAACGCTTTTGTATTCCTTATATTCTTTACTCTCTTGTATTGTTTTTGCTAAATTGTTAGCTACATCATATACGTACATTTTCTTCCTCCTTTAATTCTTTTTTACTTAAATATAGTGGTAAAAATAATATGTTAGTAACTGCCATATAATATAACACTTTTAATAAATTTTCTTCAACTCCTACTGTTGAACTAATTTTTATTATTTCATATATTATAAATATTACACCTGTAATTATTGAACCAATAAATAATTGAATCTTATTTTTCTTTTTAAAAAGTTCATTTATATAAAGTATACAAATTTCTATAATAGCAAATTGCATTATAAATGTATCTACACGCATCTTTGCTGAATACACAGCTCCTGTTGGTAAAGGTGGTAAGGGAATATAAAATTTTATTATATATAGTAACTCAATTAAAAATAATAATAGTATTTGAATTATCTTATAAATTGATTGTAAATTTCTTCCCTTATTCAATAATACAGAAAACAATATTACATTAAATATTATTATAGCAATTATTACTTTCATGCTAATATCTAATATAATTTGTTTATTTTTATACTTTTCTTCCCATTCTGCTTTTCTTTCTAAATAAAATGTATATTCTTCTTCATTTGTACTATTTTTTATAATTTCACTAATAGCTTGTGTTTGTTTTGGTAATATACTAAAAACTATCATTATAATTATTATACACAATACAATTCCATATATTAATTTTTTCATTCTACCTCCATTTATTACAAAATGTCAACAATTTTGTAAAACGGGCGACTACTAGTCGCCCCTACATTTACTCTACATTTTTTTATATCTACTATATTTTTATGCTGCTTTTCATTCGTTTTTTCCTATGCGTAGGCTTGGCGCTTCTTGTTAAACGAAATTAAATTTGTAATTTCTGTTTCTGCATGTTTTACTTTCTTTTCTTTTCTTGCTTTTTCTTGAGCTATTTGATTTGCTTGACGCTCAGCCATTGTTTGACATATAGCTTTTTGATATGTAAAGTGTGTATCTTGTGCAATTTTTGCCCAAGTAAATTCTGATTTTACTTTTGCTTTTGCTTTTTTAGATATACTATCACATAATTGTGGATTAAATAACAATGAAAGTATTGAATCTGCAAGTGAATTTGGATTTCCTGCATAAGATTTCATTCCATCTACACCATGTTCTACTATTTCGTTTAATCCTCCTACATCTGAAACTACTGTTGGAACTCCTGCAAGCATTGCTTCTAATGCTACTATTCCAAATGGTTCATATGTACTTGGGAATACAGATATATCTGCACATTTATACATTTTTGATACTTGTTTTGCATTTAAATATCCTGTAAAGTATACTTTTTCAGAAAGTCCCATTGCTTCTACTTGAGATTTTAATTCATCTATCATTCCACCTCTTCCTGCTATTACAAGTTTTGCATCATGATAGTTTTCTAAAATTTTTGGCATTGCAGATATTAAATGTTGTATACCTTTTTCGTATACGAGTCTTCCCATGAATAATATTATTTTTTCATTATCTGCAGCATATTGTCTTCTAAATTCATAGTCTTTTTCTACTCCACTATATGCTGTACTGTTTATTCCATTTGCTACTACATTTATTTTTTCGTATGGTAGTCCAAATAATCTTTGTAATTCGTTTTTCATATATTTACTGTTTACTATAACTTCTGAAGATTCGTATGTAAGCATCCATTCTGTATCATTTATATATCTTTGTACTTCATCATGGATTCCTCCATTACGACCTGCTTCTGTAGCATGTATTGTACTTACTAATGGCATATTATATGAATTTTTTAATGTTTTTGCAGCATATGCAACTAACCAATCGTGTGCATGTATAACATCAAATTTTTCTCCATTTGCAATTAATTCATTTGCTTTTGCAATCATATTAAAATTTAGTTGCATTATCCAATCTATAAAGTTATTAGGATTAATCATGTAATTATCTACTCTATGTACATGAACCCCTTTATCATTTTCGTAATATGGTACATTTCCTTCTTTATATGTAACTACATGTACATCATGTCCATCTTTTATTAATCTTTTTGATAAATCGTGTACTACTCTAGCAATTCCTCCAACTATTCTTGGTGGATATTCCCATGTAAGCATAAGTATTTTCATAGCCTATAGCCCCTTTCAAGTTTTTCATTTGTTTATTCATAATTTTTCTAATATATTCTATAAGATATTTTGATAAAAGTAAACAAATATTTACAATATTTTTTAAAAATATTTTTTTATTTATAAAATACTATTTTTTTGCTTTTCTCTATTGAATTTATTTGTTTTTTGATATAGTATATATTAATAATGTGTATTTTACTAAGGAGGAAAATTTACAATGCCAAAAACTACAAAAGAAATAACAAGAAAAGAAAATGAAAAATTAGTTTCTAAATCAAAAGTTTCTACTTCTAAAAAGGCAAATGCTTCTAAAATAGCATCTACAACAAAATCTACTAAATCTAGTAAAGCAAGTGCAGCAAAATCTACTAAACTATCTACAAAAAAAACATTAGAAGAATCTGCTATTAAACCAAAATCTTTAGTTGCTAAATCTACTAAAAAAACTGTTACTACAAAAAAAACTTCTACAAAAAAATCTCCTAGTAAGAAATCTGTTAATAAAAAAATTAAAATTTTAGAGTATTATGACTTACCTTATAGATATAATAAAACAATTGTAAAAGTTCTTGCACAAACCCCAAAAACGCTTTTTGTTTATTGGGAAATTTCAGAAGAAGATATGGTAAGTTATATAAAGAATTATGGAGAAAACTTTTTTAAAAACACAAAACCTGTTCTAATAGTTCATAATACAACTATGAATTATTCTTTTGAAATAGAAATAAATGATTTTGCAAATTGTTGGTATTTTAACGTAAATGATGAAAAATGTGAATATTTAGTTGAACTAGGAAGACGTCCTAAGCTAGCAAATATTTCAATACCTAATAATTATTTGCATATCACTTCTTCAAATAAAATAGAGTCACCTAATGGTCATATTTTATTTGAAAAAGAACAAAAAACTTTGTTTTATAGAAATGTAAAAACAAACGAAACATATTCTAAAGATGTTGTAAATTTACAATTTATTAAACATTTTGGAAGAATTTATAATATATATGAAACGTATAAAGAAATATATAAAGAAGAGGATTTAACTAATCTTAATAATCCTTCATCTCAATATTAGAATATAACCGCTACTGTAGGGGTCGGCCTTGGTCGACCCGCATTTTAAATTTTATAATAATATACAAGGCAGAGCAAGCCCTGCCCCTACACATACATTTAATTATAAAGGAGAATACAATGAAAGACCTAAAAGGATATGTAAGTTTTATATTGCATGCACACTTACCATTTATACATCATCCAGAAAGTGACAATTATTTAGAAGAAGAATGGCTTTTTGAGGCTATTTCTGAAACATATATACCACTTCTTTTAAATTTTAAAAAACTAGAAGAAGAAAACGTAAACTTTAGAATTACAATGACTCTTACTCCTCCTCTTCTTTCTATGCTTGACAGTAAATTGTTACAAAAAAAATATATCAACTATTTAAAAAAGCATATAGAACTTTCTAAAAAAGAAGTTGAAAGAACTGCTTATGATTCTAGATTAAACGAATTATCTTATTATTATCTAAATAGATATTCTAATGATTTACATGTTTTTAAAGATATTTATAACTGTAATCTAATTGAAGGATTTAAACATTTTCAAGATATTGGTGTTTTAGAAATAATTACTTGCGGAGCAACTCATGGTTACTTTCCAATTTTATATGTTAATGAAAAAACTGTAAAAGCTCAAATAGCAGTTGGAGTTCAAACATATGAAAAATATTTTGGAAAAAAACCTCGTGGAATTTGGCTTCCTGAATGTGGTTATGTTCCAGAAGCAGACAAATATTTAAAAGAATTCGGAATTGAATATATTATAACAGAATCTCATGGTATTCTGTATGCAGACCCTACTCCTATTTATGGAACTTTTGCTCCAATTGTTTCTCCTGAAGGAGTAATAGCTTTTGGGCGTGATATTGAAAGTTCTAAACAAGTATGGAGTTCTATTTGTGGTTATCCTGGAGATTTTAACTATAGAGAATTTTATCGTGACATAGGTTATGATGCAGATTATGAATATATTAAACCATATATTGCAAAAAATGGTGTTCGTGTAAATACTGGTATTAAATACCATAGAATTACTGGTAAGACTGAATTTAAAGATTATTACAATGTTCAATGGGCAAAGGATTCTGCTGAAAAACAAGCAGGTCACTTTTTAGATTCAAGAGTAATTCAAATTAATGAATTATCTAATATAATGGATACTCCTCCGATTGTAGTTTGCCCTTATGATGCTGAGCTTTATGGGCACTGGTGGTATGAAGGTCCTTATTGGCTATATATACTTTTTAAAAAAATTTATTATGATGATTGCAATTTTGAGTTAATAACACCTGGTGAATATATTGATAAATTTCCATTTATGCAACAATCTTCACCTTGTAGATCAAGTTGGGGTGCAAATGGATATAGTGAAGTATGGCTTAATACTTCTAATGATTATGTACACAAACATTTACATGTTGCTGGTGACAGAATGTGTAAGCTTGCTAAAAATTATCCAAATGCAAAAGGATTAAAGAAAAAAGCTTTAAATCAATGTGCTCGTGAACTTCTACTTGCACAAAGTAGTGATTGGCTGTTTATTATTACACATGGTACAATGGTAGATTATGCTAAGAAAAGAATTAAAGAACATATTGGCAGATTTACTACACTCTATGAACAAATTAAAACAGATACTATAGATGAAGAATTTTTAAAAGATATTTCTAAAAAAGATAAAATTTTTCCAGATATAGATTATATGTTATACGCTTAAGAAAATGAGAAAACCTCATTTTCTTTTTTATACAAGTTTCAAATTCTCCTTTCCAAGAATAAAATATGTATATCTAACAAGTTTTTAGTAGATAATAACTATATTTGGAAGGAGAATTTTTGTGCTAAAGTCTTTTTGTATAAAAACAAATAATAAACAAATTCTTAATTATCTACTAAATAATTTTGAAAACATAAATCTAGAAAAAATATATATTTCTCAATTGAAGTTTAAATTATATACCAATTTAATTATTCATTATAAAGGAAAACATTTAGATTCTTTTTATGATGCTTTCTCTAATATTATATCTTCTACAATATTAAAATTTTATGAAAAAGATATTATAAAACGCATAATAAACAATAATTATTTTTATTTTACAGAAATAGAACAACAAAAAATACTAGAACTTGTATATAACTATTTATATACTGATGAATTAGATGAGGCTTATCTTAGAAAAGATTCTATAAAAATTTCTTGTATAGATTATTTTTCAAATAATAAATATACAATATTAGATGGATTTGTTAACTTCAGAATAACTAATTATATTAAAATGATAGATTATGTTGTAGATTTAGCAGTAAATAAATTTGTTATTGATAGAGAATATGCAGAATTTATAGATTTATTACAATGCTATATTAATTCTAAAGATTGTAGTATTTCTTTAGTTCATTTAATATATAAATCTCAAGAGTCTATTTTGCTTGATGAATTTAAAAATGTTATACATTTGGATAAAAGTATTTTAGACAGCAAATATGTCTCTGATATTTCTTTTTCTTCAAATGATTATACTTTAAATACATTACTTACTCTACTTCCTAAAAAAATATATATTCATCTTATAGATGGATTTTCTGATGAATTTATTAACACTTTAAAACTTATATTTGATAATCGTGTTTATATCTGTGATGATTGTAATATATGTAAGGCTTATAAATTAAAAGAATTTCAGAAATAAATTGTAATTTGCAATATTTATCCCAATATGATATATAATAAAATAAAAAATATATTGGAGTTTATTTATGAGTTCTTTTGTTTTTAAAATAATTGCCGTTGTTTCAATGTTTATTGACCATATAGGATATGGTATTTTGGGTAAATTTTCTTATTTTAATTATGTAGGTCGTTTAGCATTTCCTATTTTCGCATTTCAAATATCAGAAGGTTATCTTCATACCAAGAATCTAAAAAAATATTTTTTTAGATTGTTTTTGTTTGCTATAATTTCACAAATTCCTTTTATGCTTTTTTGTTCTATATTTTCTAACAGGATTGGTTTAAATATATTTTTCACTTTATTATTAGGACTTACAAGTATATATGTATATGATAAATCAAAACACAAAAGTTTGGGACTTTTATTATCTTTTATAATCGGATTCATATCAGAAACTTTCCAATGTGATTATGGTTTTTATGGTGTAGCTATTATTTTAATATTTTACATTTTTAAAAATAATTTTACATATGCTACAATATTTTTTGTTATTGCAACTTTCATTAAATATTTAACTCCTATTATGGAATATGGTTATAATAACATTTATATAATTCTGTTTGTTTCTACAATTATTCCTGTATTATTATTAAATACTTATAATGAAAAAAAAGGAAAGGATACTAAATATTTATTATACTTATTTTATCCTCTCCACTTAATATTAATTTATGGAATTTCTTTATTAAAATAATTTTATTAAAGAAATTCCAT
>JAZSCD010000088.1:0-3951 GCA_045602745.1 Clostridia bacterium
GATGTTTGGCAATTAAAAATTGCCAAACATCTACGTCCCCATTGGCAACCTTCCAAATTTCAATTTACCTAGGAGTCTTTATGGATATTTCAGATTTAGTTCAAAATATAGCTTCTAATTGTATAAAAATGCAAAAAAAAATCTTTTTACCTGGAAGCGTAATTACTACTTATATGGAAAAAAGAAAACAAATTTGTATTTTACTTTCAGGTAAAGCTGATCTTATTAGATATGATTTAAAAGGTAATAAAGATATTATAGAACGTTTTAACCAAAATGATATCTTTGGAGAAGTTTTTCATCACGTAAACACAAATAACGAACTTTTTGTTTTAGCAACTAAAAAATGCGAAGTTCTTTTATTTTTATATGATGATATTCGTGTAAAATGCAGAAAAAATTGTAGTTTTCATACTACTTTAGTTTCTAACCTTTTAGCTCTTACATTGAATAAGACTATATCTCAAAATACAAGAATAGAAATTTTATCTAAAAGAAGCATTAGAGAAAAACTTCTTAGCTACTTTAATATATTATCTAAAAAATCATATAGCAAAAACATACTTCTTCCTTTTTCTTTGACTAGTCTTGCAGATTATTTAAGTGTTGATAGAAGTGCTATGATGAGAGAAATTAAAAATTTAATTGAAGATGGAGTTATTTCTAAAGATGGAAATAAAATTAAATTATTATATTAAAAAAACTGTCATTTTTTTGACAGTTTTTTATCTTTTTTCCTTTTAAAAACTAATATCAATAACAATATAGTTATTACTATTTGCATCAATAATATTACAATGCCAGCTATCAACGTATTTATACCTAAATGATAAACTATTAATTCCAAGACTAAAAACTTAGATATTATATTTATTATCATTGCACTAACTACTAATACCATAGATGAAACCATTCTTATAATTGCTAATCTTATAATATTTATTATTAAAGAAATTCCTCCTAGCCCAATAATTATAAATAATAGTACAAATATTATTTTTTGTATAGTTTCTATACTTTTTAATATATTAATCGTTACATTGGCTACCATGTTTTCTCCTTATCTCTATTTTTGAAAAGGAATTAACTTTTAGTGTTTATTTTTTCTTCAAATCTATCTTTTTTTATTTCTTTTGGAACTTCTATTGGATATTTACCAGTAAAACACCCCATGCAAAAATCTTCCATTTTGCATCCTTTTGTTATTTCTTTTAAATTTTCAATACTTAAAAATTCTAAAGTATCGGCTCCTATAATCTGTCTTATTTCTTCTACTGTTCTTCCATTTGCAATTAAATTTTCCTTACTATCTACATCTGTTCCAAAATGGCAAATATCTATAAATTCTGGTGAAGAAATTCTTAAATGAATTTCTTTTGCTCCAGCTTTTCTAAGTGTTTTTATTATTCCTGTTAAAGTTGTTCCTCTAACTATTGAGTCATCTATTAATACTATTTTTTTACCTTTTATAGTATTTTTTAATGGATTTAGTTTTAAGGCAACTAGTTTTTTCCTTTTGTTTTGTGTATTTTGTATAAACGTTCTTCCTATGTATTTACTTTTTGTAAATACTATATCATATGGTATTTTTGATTCTTTAGAATATCCAAGTGCTGCATCCACTCCAGAATCTGGTACTGCTGCAACTATATCTGCATCTACTGGATTTTGTTTTGCTAAATATCTTCCTGTTATTTCTCTAAATTCATGAACTGACATTCCTTCTAATATCGAATCTGGTCTTGCAAAATATATATATTCAAATACACACATTCCCTTTTTTTCTTTTGTATCATATTCTATAGATTCTATTTCGCCATCTTTTACTATAATTATTTCGCCTGGTTTTACATCTCTTATAAATTCTGCTCCACATATATCTAATGCACAACTTTCAGACGCAAATATTATATCTTCTCCAAGTTTTCCCATACATAGCGGTCTAAATCCTTGAGGATCACGGCAAGCTATTAATTTTTGTGGAGTCATTATTACTAATGAATAAGCTCCTTTTAATACTTTCATTGTATTTGCAATTGCTTCTTCTGCAGATTTTGCTTTTAATCTTTCCTTTACTATTATATGGCATATTACTTCTGTATCGCTTGTAGTTGTAAATATTGCCCCATTATCTTCTAATTCTTGTTTTAATTCTATAGCATTTGTTATGTTTCCATTATGTGCTACAGCTAAATTTCCTTTTTTATGTCTTATTACTATTGGCTGAGAATTTTCTTTTTTTGCTGTTGCTTTAGTTGAATATCTTACATGCCCTATTGACATATTTCCTTCTGGTAATTTATCTAAAACTTCATTTGTAAATACTTCTGACACTAATCCTTGTGCCTTATGGTATGAGATTACTCCATCTGAATTTACTGCTATTCCACAGCTTTCTTCTCCCCTATGTTGAAGTGCAGATAATCCTACACATGTCATATATGCTAATTTTTCTGGTTTCTTAGAATAAACCCCAAACACTCCACATTCTTCTTTTAAATTATCAAACATTTAAGTTTCCTCCATCCTTTTACAAAAAGATATTTTTATTATACGTCCAAATTACAAAATTGTACAGAGTTTTTTTTTAAATTGACATTATTTTCTTTATTTTTTCAGAATTAAAGAAAAATTGTAATTTGCATTTTTCACTTTATCCTGTTATAATCTTCTATAATCTATAAATAATTATAACGGAGGTAATTATATGTACAATTTAGTTTTATTTGCTTCTCGGTAATGGTTCAACTTTACAAGCAGTTATTGATAATATAGAAAATGGTAATTTAAATGCTAAAATAAATTTAGTTGTTTCTGATAATGAAAGTGCTTATGCTCTTGAAAGAGCGAAAAAACATAATATTCCTATTTACGTTATAAAAGAAAAAACATTTGAAGAAATTGATATCGAATTAGAAAATATTCTTAAAAATTATGATATTGATTTAATTGTGCTTGTAGGATATTTAAAATTAATAGGAAATCACTTAATTAATAATTATACTATTATTAATACACATCCTTCTCTTCTTCCTAAGTTTGGTGGAAAAGGAATGTATGGAATGAATGTACATACAGCAGTTGTTGAAGCAAAAGAAAAATTTAGCGGACCTACAGTTCATTTTGTAAATAGTAATTATGATGAAGGAAATATTATTTCACAGACTAAAGTAGAATTAAAGAAAGACGAAACTCCTGAGAGTTTATCTGCTAAAGTACAGGCTGCTGAAAAAATACAATTAATTGAAGTTTTAAAAGATTTTATAAAGAAAAAATAACAGTTGATTTTTTCTATGCAATAAAAAAAGGAAATTTAAAGGGACTGACATGAATTCCCCTTTTAGGTGAATTCATGTCAGTCCCTCTTTTGCAATTAGTTAAATATTTCTTCGAATTCGTCTCCGTCTATTTTTTCTTTTTCTAATAATCTAGTTGCTACCTCTGTTAATTTATCCATATTGTTACTTAATATTTCTCTTGCTGTTATATATGCTTTATCTATAATTCTTTTTACTTCTGCATCTATTAAACTTGCTGTTTCTTCACTAAAGTCTTTTGTTTGTGTAAAGTCTCTTCCTAAGAATACTTCTCCTTGTCCAGAACCAAATGTAATTGTTCCTATTTTTTCACTCATTCCGTATCTTGTTACCATGTCTCTTGCTATTTTTGATGCTCTTTCTATATCGTTACTTGCTCCTGTTGATATATCGTTCAACACTAAACTTTCTGCAACTCTACCGCCTAATAATGAAACAATATTTTCTTCCATTTCTGATTTTGACATAAAGTTTTTATCTTCGTCTGGTTTATACATTGTATATCCACCAGCCATACCACGTGGCAGTATAGATATTTGATGTACATTATCTTGTGTTGGTAAGAATCTACTTACTACTGCATGACCTGCTTCATGGAATGCAACCAATTTATTTTCTTTTGCGCTTCTAACCC
>JAZSCD010000089.1:0-14249 GCA_045602745.1 Clostridia bacterium
TTGTTCGACCTCTGAGTTCAACAGCTGTTTTCTGTGCGGGAGTCAATTCAATTTTTTTACTCATCACATTCCACGCTCTTAACTTTCCTGCAAATAGGTTTCATTTTGCAATAAGTACAAGGACTTTCGTTTTGATTTTTAGTTTCTATTAGATTTATCTTTTTGTCCTCAGCTTTTAAATATTCTTGTTTAACCAAACTTGATAAAATTTCATATATAATTTTTTGGTTATTTATATTAAACTCTAAACTTCCTCTATCATCAATTAATAATTTTACATTATAATGATTTGATGCTTCTGTTTTCATTATAAATAAAGCTTTTAATAATTTATAAAACTTAATTGCATCTTCTTTATTATTTAATTCTATTTTGTAATCGCTTTGTATGTCGTCAAATATATAAGTTTTTCCAGCTATATGCAAATTTAAATTATCATCTTTATCATACACTTCATATACAATTGGCCATTCTTTTGTAAATAACCACAAATAATTCTCTATATCTGATATTTGCACCTTACTTAAATAATCTCTACTGTATTCAGAATAACTTATAGGAACAAATATTTTTTCTTGATTGTTTTCTTCAAGTTGTTTCTTTAATAAATAAAAAAACGCTGAATGGTCAAGTTCTTCTATTGGAACTAACATAAAATATTGATTAGTATATTCTGAATAATATATTTGCCATAAAAAATCTTTTGAATATTTAACCTTAAATGGTATTTTTTCATTTAAATCTTTTTGTTCTTTATCTATTTCTTCTATTTTTTGAATATCCATATTAGAAACCATAGATAAAAATTTTGTATGTAATTCTATATTCTTTTCTTCATTTGGATTTAAATATGCAAAAAGAGGAACAGCTTTTCCGGTACTTTTCTGTAATACTAGATAATCTGTTTGCTTTTGTAAGTAATATTTGTATATCATTTACATTTATGTATTTATATGTTTTATATACATGTTCGTCATTGTATTTAGAAGGTCTATATTCTAAAGGTTTAAATTCTTTAATACTTTCCGGAATATCTTCCAAATCTAAACCAATATATTTCAATTTATTAATAATGTTCTCATTAGTACTCAAAATAAAAGACTCCTCTCTCGTTTATTCTTTTGTTTAGCCAAAGTATATCATATTGTTTTATTTTGTACAATTATATTTTTAACTTTTTATTTTTTCCTTTTTTAATCTTCAGTTTCTAACTGTAATTTGTAGAGTAAATGTAGGGGATATTAGCAATCACCCGTTCTTCGAAGAATATTCTAATAACATTTTTTAGTAGGTCTCTGTAAGTACCAGGCGACTACTAGTCGCCCCTAAAACCACTCTATAATTTATATTTACATTAAACTATTTGGCTATTTGCGTTTTATGTAGATTTATAGTATAATATATTTGTCTAACTTTTGAAAGTCAGCGAAAACTTAAGGAAAGGACGGATTATTTATGGCTCACAAAAGTATCGCAGACCAAATTTTAATGGATCTCAAAAAAGGAAAGAAGAAACCATTTGGAAAGGACGAGGATTGGTGTCTTGAATTTATGCAAAAAAGATTTGATTCTTCTATATCCTATTTTATGAAATGCGAAGTAGAGCGCTGGTATTACTTTTCTGGTGATTTCAACTCTCTTCCACTTTCTAGAGAAACCTTTGCTTCTGTTGCTAAATCTCTTGGTTTTAAAATCAATGATGATGTTACTGCATTTCTTGTTCCTAAATGTGAAAAAGAACAAAAAATGACACCTGCTCAAGAAATGTTGCACAACCATATAATTGCTTTTAATAAGAAAGAGAAAGCATTTAATCTGTTGATGCAGGCAGAATTAAACAGAATTTGGGAATCCATTAAAAGAAGAGATTTTTCTGTTGAAGACCAAAACGATGGAAGTTTCATCCTGTCAATTCGTTTGAGGTTCACTTCATTCGAAGAAATATGGTTACACAAGTTTGTAGAAAAACGTGATTTGAAAATCCTCAAGTTTTTGTCTACCAGAGCATTTCCTAATGCTACCATAAAAGGTAATGAGGTGGTAATAGTATTGGGAGAAAAAAAATAAATCTCAAAAAGAATCCTCCCTATTGGCTACTGCCAAAGGGAGGAATTCTTTTGTTTTACAATTTATCTTGCAAATGTTTTTTCTTCTTCTTTTATTTTGTTTATGAAATCTGCTGTTTTCATTTGTCCGATGTCTCCTTCTTTTCTTGAACGTACACCTACTGCATTTGCTTCTACTTCTTTTTCTCCTATTATTAGCATATATGGTATTTTTTGAAGTTGAGCTTCTCTTATTTTATATCCTATTTTTTCTTGTCTATCATCTAATTCTACACGTATTCCTTCTTCTTCTAATTGTTCTTTTAATTTACTTGCATATTCTTTGTGTGCGTCTGCTATTGGTAATATTCTTACTTGTACTGGTGCAAGCCATGTTGGGAATGCTCCTGCAAAGTGTTCTGTTATAATTCCTATAAATCTATCAAATGAACCAAATATTGCTCTGTGTATCATTATTGGAGTTTTTTTGTTTCCATCTTTATCTATATAACTTAAATTGAATCTTTGTGGTAATTGGAAGTCAAGTTGTACTGTTCCCATTTGCCATTCTCTTCCTAAACAATCTTTCATTGTTATATCAATTTTTGGTCCGTAGAACGCTCCGTCTCCTTCATTAATTGCAAAGTTATCTTCTCCACCTGTTATATCTGTTAGAACTTTCTTAAGGTCAGCTTCTGCTTTATTCCATGTTTCAATTTCTCCCATGAAATCATCTGGTCTTGTTGATAAACTTAATTTATATTCTAGTCCAAATACTTTATACATTTTATCTGCAATTTCAACTATATCTTTAATTTCGCTTCCTATTTGTTCTTCTGTTACATAGTTGTGTGAATCATCTTGTCTAAACATTCTTACTCTAAATAGTCCATTTAATTGTCCTGATTTTTCGTTTCTATGAATAACATCAACATCATTAAATCTAAGTGGTAAATCTTTATAGCTTCTTAATTTTGTTTGATATATTTTTATTGAGTTTGGACAGTTCATTGGTTTTAATGCTTGTTCGTTTCCATCTACATCTGTTAAAACAAACATATCTTCTTTATAGTGATCCCAATGTCCTGATGTTTTCCAAAGCACACTACTATTTAATTGCGGTCCTGAAAATTCTTGATATTCTCTTTTTTGATGTTCTTTTCTCCAGAAATTAATTAATGTGTTCATTAATGTAAATCCTTTTGGCATCCAGTATGCCATACCTGGTGCTGTTTCATCAAAGAAGAATAAATCTAATTCTTTTCCAAGTTTTCTATGATCTCTTTTTTTAGCTTCCTCTATCATATTTACATATTCATCAAGTTGACTAGATTTAGGAAATGATATTCCATAAATTCTTTGTAGCATTTTATTTTTTTCATCTCCACGCCAATATGCACCTGATGATGAAAGTAGTTTAACTGCTTTTACTTTTCCTGTACTCATTAAGTGAGGTCCTGCACAAAGATCTGTAAAGTCTCCTTGTTTATAGAATGATATTGTTTCTCCTTCTGGTAAGTCATTTATTAACTCAACCTTATATGGTTCATCTTTCATTAATTCTAAAGCTTCATTTCTTGGTAATTCAAATCTTTCTATTGAAATATCTTCTTTTATAATTTTTTTCATTTCTACTTCTATTGCTTCTAACATTTCTGGTGTAAAAGGTTTGTCTGTATCAAAATCGTAATAGAATCCATTATCAATTGATGGTCCTATTGCTAATTTTATTTCTGGATATAGTCTTTTTATAGCTTGTGCCATAATATGTGATGTTGTATGCCAGTATGCTTTTTTACCATTTAAATCACTTTCAAATGTTAGTATATTTAATGAACAATCTTTTTTTACTATTGTTCTTAAATCTACAACTTCTCCATCTATTTCTGCAGCAGTTGCAACTCTTGCTAATCCTTCACTTATTTTTTTTGCTATTTCTAGCACACTTAAATTTTCTTCTACTTCTAATACTGAATTGTCTTTTAATTTGATTTTTAACATAATATTTCTCTCCTTTTTTAATTTGGTTTTATAAGGTTTGAGGGACAAACCTTAGTAACGGGTATTCCTAATCATGCGAGGAATGTCCCTCGTTTTTAATTGTTATATACATCTTTTGACACAATTTTTGTTAATGCCATTATAACTGCATATTCTTCTAGTTCTTCTCTATATACTCTTCCAGAAGTTAAAACTCCTATAGCTCCTTTCCTTCCTTTTGCTGTACTTCCAAATACATCTTGCATATATCCTAATTCTTCACCCTGAAGTACTCTTTCTACTACTGTTTTAGGATGTTCAAATGATGGACTAAATCCTATATAATATTCTTTTCCATCATATATTGCACATATACTTGCATCCATATATCCTGTTTCAACTTCTTTAACTGGATACATTCCTGCTTCTATTCCAACTCCATATGTACATGTGCCGTGTTCTTTCCTTAGCATGTTCATATGCATTTTTTGCTCTATTTTTTGCACCTTCAATTGTCTCTGAAAGTGTCATTGGATTGCATGAAACACCTGAAAAGTTGTCTTTTTGCTGTCCTTCATTTTCATCTTTTCTTACCTCTTTTGGCATAATTATATATTCTATTTTATCAGAAGTATTTACCCAAAGCTCTGGATATCTAGAAAATGCTCTAGTTACAGCTGTTATTTTTGGTATGCTTCTTGAGCCTATTGAAATTAACATATATATTCTCCTTTTATCGTAGTAGCCGATACCCACATCGGCCCGTTATATATCGTATTTATTTTTTCGGGTTGATGTGGCATCTACCCCTACATGTTTCAAGGTATAGGGACAAAGCTTACTTTTATGCTACTCTCTGCTGGAGAGCTATGTCCCTCGTGTGAATGACTAATGTCAGTTTTTATATTTCTCTACTTAATAACACAAAACCCCTAATAGATTATTATAATCTATTAGGGGTGCTTAATACACGGTTCCACCCTAAATTTAACTTTAGGCAAAGCTGTATCGTGCTTTAGACGTCTAAGTTTTGCTTAGATACTCCGAGGTAGTTTTTCAGATATGTTTTCTTAAATTGGCTTTCAGCGTAACCACCAATTCTCTCTAAAAGTAACCTTTATCTTACTTCGTCTCATCATTGTTTTTATATTTAAACTAATTATTATTATACTACTTTTTTGAATTTTGTCAATTATTATCTAAATTTAATCAATCTGCTATATCAAGTCGCTAGGACGGAGGCAAAATATTACAAGGCTTGAGGGACAAACCTCATTCACAAGGTATTCCTCATAGATTGAGGAATGTCCCTCGTTTTAATATCCTGGTTTACCAAGTAATCTAAACATATTATTTTTATATGCTTCTACTCCTGGTTGATCAAATGGATTTACTCCTAATATATTTCCAGATATTGCACATGCTAGTTCAAAGAAATATATTAATTCCCCTATTGTTTCTTCATCTAACCTCTTGATGTTTATTATAATATTAGGCACTCCTCCAGAAACATGTGCTTCTACAGTTCCTTGCATTGCTTTTTTATTTACATAGTCCATTGTTTTTCCTGCTAAGAAATTTAATCCATCTACATTCTCACCATCTCTTTTTATTTTTATATCTGTTTTAGATTCCTCTACATTTATAACTGTTTCAAAAATATTTCTTTTACCATCTTGTATATATTGACCCATAGAATGTAAATCTGTACTTAAATCTACTCCAGCTGGAAATATACCATTTCCAGCTTTTCCTTCACTTTCTCCATATAGTTGTTTCCACCATTCTGTAAAATAATGAAGTTTTGGTTCATAATTTGCAAGTATTTCTATTGTTTTATCTTTTTGATATAAAATATTTCTTACTACTGCATATTTATAACATTGATTGTATTTTATGCTATCATCTGAATAATTATATTCTGCATTCTTTGCGCCTTCCATAAGTTTATCAATATCTATTCCTGCTACTGCAATTGGAAGTAATCCTACAGGAGTAAGTACAGAAAATCTTCCACCTACATTATCCGGAATTACAAATGTTTCGTATTCTTCCTCATTTGCAAGTTCCTTTAAGGCACCTTTTTTCTTATCTGTTGTTACATAAATTCTACTTGCAGCTTCATCTGCACCATATTTATTTTCTAGAAATTCTCTAAATATTCTAAATGCTATTGCTGGTTCTGTTGTTGTTCCAGATTTTGATATAACATTTATTGATATATCTTTATCTCCTATACAGTCTATTAATTCATTTATATAATTTGGACTAATACTATTTCCTACAAAAAATATTTGCGGTGCTTTTCTTATTTTATCTGGAAACATATTTGCAAAATTACTAGTTAAACTTTCTATTACAGCTCTAGCACCTAAATATGATCCACCTATACCAATTACAACAAATACTTCTGAGTCTTTTCTTATTTTTTTTGCTACTTTCTTAATTTTATTAAATTCCTTTTTATCATAATTACTAGGAAGTTTTAACCAACCTACAAATTCATTTTCATCCTCTGAAAATTCATTTAATTTTATATATATATCTTTTACTTTAGTTCCATATTTTGATATCTCTTTTTCAGTAATTCCTGTATAACTTAAATCTAATTTAATATTTTGCATTTAAAACCACTCCATTCTTTTGTATGTTTATACCATATTATCATAACAACCAAATTTATTAAATAGTTTTTTTAAATTTGTGTAAAAAATTGTAATTTGGACGAATGGGGACAGACCCCTTTTGTTCGTTTTCAGAACAAAAGGGGTCTGTCCCCATTCGTCCAAATTACAATTTATCTTTTACAACTCTTTTGCTAATTTGCTATTTAATTTTCCTATTGCTTTTTTCTCTATTCTTGATACATAACTTCTAGAAATGCCCATCATTTCTGCTATTTGATTTTGTGTTTTAGGTTTTTTACCTCCGTAGTCCAAATCGTAATTCTATAATCATTTTTTCTCTTCCTTTTAAAATATCTTTCATCTTTTCATATAATTTTTTAGTTTTTAATTTTATATCTATTTCATCTTCTATAGCCTTTTCATCATTTTCTAATATATCTATTAATGATATTTCATTATCATCTTTATCTTTTCCTATTGGTTCATTTAAATATACTTCTGCTCCTATTTTTTTAATACTTCTTAAATGCATTAAAATTTCATTTGCTATCTTCACATAGCGGAACGTTATCACGCACCGACTCTTCTCGAACACCTATTAAATTCAGTTCTAAATCTTCGCCATCTGATTGTATACTAGAAATAATTATTCGCAATAAATTTCTTCTTGTGGTTAAGTCCAGAGTATCAAATGTTGTAAAATACGAGTCAATGATATTCAAGACTATTTGTGCTTGGTCTTGTGTGTTTATATTATCAGACCCAATAGATTTTAACTCTGCAATTCGTTTTTCAATTTCTAGGTTATCAGCCTTTAGCTTTTTAATCTCTGCTGTTATATCTTCCAATAGGGCAATATCTATAAACTTTATTCTATCAAGTAAGTTCTCAATTGCTTGCTCATTTTTCTTTAAAGTTGTTTCTAGCGCTTTTAGTTCTACACTATCTTTACTAGCACCATCAAACTTATTCTTTGCAAGGCTAGATAGTTTTTTTCTAAAGGTTGAGTTAGGTGCAACTAATTCTTTTATTGTCTGCATAACTAACTTGTCCGCTTCGTTTCCATTTATATTCTTGCAATCGCATTTTTGCTTTCTTGATTTTTCTTTCAGTTCGCACATATAATCAAATCTTAATTCTCCATCTGCAGTATAATTCGTTTTAAGTTTAGGTCTCATATATGAACCACACTTTGAACAACGAATAAGTCCAGAGAGTAGAGAGTTGTTCTTTGTAGGTTTTCTATATCTCTTGTCTTCATTGGCAGTTAATAATTCTTGAACTTCAATCCATTTTGCACCAGAGACAACACCTTTATGCTTACCAGTACTTACAATCCATTCTAATATATCACGTTCCTTATTTGCCTTGTTTCTTTTTTGTTCGGTCTTGTTATATGCCATAATACCACAAGAGCCATCAAAATTTTCTACCTCGCTAAATATATCAACACCTTTGCTTACGAAATAGTTATATATATCCATATCTGCTATTGCATACACAGGGTTAGTTAATATGTTTTTAAGTCCCCATCTCGAAAAGTCAACTCCGTTTCTAGTCTTGATATTGTTTTGTATCATATATGTTTCTAGCTTGGTCTGTGATTTTAGTTCTAGGAATTTATCATATATAAGTTTTACTATTTTGATTTCGTCTGCTATCTGTGTTAGTTTATATAGCTTTTTCTTTTTACCTTCAAAGCTTATGCTTTCAACCGCTTCTGATTTATAGCCAGTAGGGGTAGTTCCACCTAACCATCTACCAGTTTTAGCAAGTTCTAACATATTGTCTCTTACTCTTTCTGCAAGTGTATCACGTTCTAGTTGTGCAAAAACAGAGGTCATCATTATCATAGCTTTACCACTAGGGGTTATGTTCTCAAAATTTTCACTAGCAGAATAAAAGTTCACGTCGTAGTCTTCTAGTATTTCCTTTATTTCGCAAAAGTCCTTTACATTTCTACTAATTCTGTCTAGTCTGTAAAAGAATATGCACTTGATTTCTTTATTCTTTACCGCTTCCATCATTTTTTGAAATGCTGGTCTCTTGGTATAATAACCAGAAAAGCCTTCGTCTTCAAATATTACAACGTCTTTCTCAAAATCTACGTCCTCATAGATAGAATTGATTTTATTTTTACATAGTTCTACTTGGTTGCCTATTGATTCACCCTTACCAGTATATTTTGATTTACGAGAGTATATAGCAATTTTCCTTGTATCATCTTTTCTAGTTTTTATCATATTACCACCATTCCTTTATGTGATTTATGTTGATATTATATCACATAAGAAAGCGTGTGTAAACTTATTGAACCTAATTTGTAAAAAATAATTGAGGTGGAACATTTAACAGAATTTAACAGAAATTCGAGATAGATATTTTCTACTCTACTATAATAGTATATTAACAAATATTTATTATATATAGATTAAGTAGTACTATTACTACTTATTTTTTTAATAGATTATATTATAATACTTCTACCATCTGTCTAGTATATAAAGAAAAAAATAATCCCCCTAACTTGTTTTACAATATATTCACTTCGTTCATATATTGTAAAACCTTCCCCCCTTGATAAAAAAGAAAGCCCCTATTATTTTGACACATTTAACATAATATGGTATAATGCTAATGTAAACCCAAAGGGTTACCGTGTCTCAAAAGAGGCTCGAAAATATTTTTAAGTCCACGAATTGTGGCAGAAAGAGGTAAGCTTATGTTTACAAATCCAATCAAACACACCCGGCTCAGAGGTATGGAAGAATTGTTAAATTTTTCCATAAAAACCAATTTTTGTTCTGACCAGAGAGACATATTCTGTTTTCTGAACGAACAATTTGCTTTTACGGATTGCTCTGGTTACATTCATGTAACACCTTTCCGCTCGGAAATTACTAATATTCTTGTAGCCGCCGGTTACAAAGCAGGAACACTTGTGTTTCCTTGTATTAGTGAAACCGAAGAAGAAGCATATGATTGGCTTAGAGGTATTGCCGATGACGAAAACTGGGCAGAAACCTATGAGACAGCTTATAATTTGTCTCTTGAAAAAGGAATTAAACCTGTTACGCTTGACACTCACAAGCTTCAGATTAAAGAAATCCTTTACTACTATGACGATGACGCTACTCACAGAAAATACGAAAGAATGACTACTCAGTTCCTTACAGATGATACAAAGAAAAATATCGCCACATACATTTTGGTTGATGAAAAAATTGTCCTCATCTGTGATGAATATGGTCGCACTTTCCTTGTAAAAGCAAAAATCGTCATTAACGATGTAATTAACGCATTGATTGATGCAGGTTACACCAGAACAACTCATCCGGAGAAATACATTCATACTCTGATAGGTCCATTCTAACTCTTTCTTATGCTACTTAATCTAAGCAATTGTAAAGAATAAGTAGTATACGACCGCAGTTTCGAAAGATACTGCGGTTGTTCTTTATTTATTTCGTAATTATACTTGGGGGCATACCCCATTTTGAGATTTGATTTTCCCCTCACTTACTAAACCCACCCCCGTTTCCATTAAACAACCTCGCTTTATTTCGATTTTAAGGCGTTTTTCTTTTTTAGGCAACTAATTTATCAACTCAAATACAAACGAAGCGCATTTCGGTCTTTAAATCGATTTTAGAGCTATTTCTACAAACGATTGTTTGTGTTGTTTTTTGCTAATCAAATTATACACCTACTATATGCACACTATCAATATGTTTTTGTAGTTTCCGCTTCTGATTGTCTCTTTATATATGAGGAGGCAGAAAAATGGAAAATAAATTTTATAACCTTAAACAAGTAAGCGAACTACTTATAACACCAGTACCATATTTGAGGTATCTGATAAAGTCGCACAAGCTAAAAGCACATTTCATTGGTAGACAATATATTGTTGCAGAGGAAGACTTGAAAACATTTATTTCTACATTGGGGGTAAAAAATGAACGATAAAGAATTATTGAAATTGTTAGGCTTAAAAGATAGAAGCATTAACATATCACTAGATTATGAATTACAGAAACAAGTGGAACAGATAATCAATGAACGTCTAGAGCAAATAGAAAAACAAGAAACAGAAAGACGAGAAAAGTTTTACAAAGAATTGAGTAAAAATGTCGAGAAAGAATTGCAAAGGTCAAGAAATTATATGGTGTGGTATGGTAAAGAAAAATAGTTCCCACCATAAAAATTTTTTAACTTTTTTTGTTTTAGGGGCAGACAAGAGGTTATTGATGGTGGTATAATACAATCGCCTTGTAGGTATAAACTTTTTATTTGTATAGATAGAGTAATGCTTTCTTTATCTTACACATATTATTTAAAAGGTGTGTGAGATAAAATGAAAATAAAAATAAATTATCCATCAGAGCAATCTGGTGTTGAAAAATTAACTGAGGGAATTGCCGAGTTTAAGGCAACCCTATACATAGAGTCTATCAATAACTTAAATGTTAGTGAGGAGACAAAAAAGCAAATCTTGAAAAACTTAATACAAGTTTTAAATTAGTTTATTCAGAAATTTCACAACCTTTCTGTCCTACAAGGCACATACAGAGATTCACTTACCAACCAGTGAATCTCTTATTTTTTTGTACCTTAAATAATTATCAATAGATATAGTGTTCTCGTAATTCTCCCAACGTCTGATGGTGCTTCTATCAACTCCCATCATATTAGCAAATGCTTTAACACTTAACTGATGGCTAGTTCTAAACTCTTTTAGTTGTAAGTTTCCGTCTTCAGCTAAAAATCTTATATATGTATCAGATTTTCCAAACTTGTCTCTCATCTCAAGTATATCAATTATTTGCTTGATTATATCTCTATCATAGTATAAACGTCTTCCGCTTCTTGTACCATTTTCAATAGACATTATTACGTCTCTAGTTACTCCTAATTGTTTTGCAAGTTCTGCTTGGGTTATATTTTTTAGTCTTCTGTAAAATTTTATTTTAGACTCTGTTTTTGATTGTTTATTCATTTTAGGCAACGTTCTGCGAGGGTTAGCAAGTTTTATAGTAAAATGCGTTTGTATCTTGCCTTGCAACAGATTTAGTGTCTCTTGGAATACGTTATATAATTCCGTAACGTGAGGTGCGCATTTTCTATACACCTTGAAGCATATGTAGCAAGTCGTACTCCTTTATCTGTTTTATATGTATTTATTCCTTTTATTAAACCTATTGTTCCTATTGATATTAAATCATCATTATCTACATTAGGTATATTATATTTTTTACAAATATGTGCTACTAATCTTAAATTTCTTTCAATTAATATATTTCTAGCATCTTCATCCCCATTCATATACTTTTCTAAATATTCATTTTCGTCTTCTGTAGATAATGGTTCTGGAAATAAAGTATTATTTGATATATATCCTAAAGCAAAAATAGCTGTTTTTAAAAAAGCCACAAATCCAGATAAATATACAAGTAGCATAAATGCACCTCCATTTTCCTAATAACAAATTATATGTTTTTATAAATTAAAAGTGCATGACCTTAAAAAATATTTTTGTATATTTTTTAAACAATTTAATATATTTATATTAAATAAAAAGGAGGTTTTTTATGAATAAAGCTTTAATCTATATTAAGTCTATTCTTATCCCATTACTAATAGGCGTAATTGTTGGTTTTATAACTTCAGGTTATATGGATAATTCTATGCTAGTTCAGCCTAGCTTTGCACCACCTGCTATTCTTTTTCCAATTGTATGGACTATTCTTTATACTTTAATGGGAGTATCTTATGGAATTCTTAAAAGTAATTCTTTAACTGATGAAAAAACAAATACAATTTATTATTCTCAATTATTTGTAAATGCACTATGGTCATTTTTCTTTTTTGTTTTTGAATGGAGATTGTTTGCATTTTTCTGGATTTTATTATTAATTGCTTTAGTAATACTAATGATAATAGAATTTTATAAGAAAAATAAAATAGCTGGACTATTACAAATACCATATTTATTATGGATAATATTTGCTTCATTTTTAAATTTAGCAATTTACCTATTAAATAGATAAAACAGGAACGGGTACACCCAATTCCTGTTTTCTTTTGGGTTTTAGGTAGCCGAAACCACCTGAACCACTTCCTCGAAGCGTTGATACGAAGAGCACTTATAAATAATTCCCATAAGTGCATATTCTCCCACCTCGAGATTTAAAGTCTTTGTAACTTTTTCAACCGCACTTACAAAACCTAGTCCAGATGCATTTTCACACCTGATTTCCAAAGTGTGTAAAAGCGGTCTAAAGTGAAAAGAAAATTTTAAACCTTGGCTGTTTGTGATTTCTTTCTTACACTTTTTCATGTCAAGACTCCTTTTCAAATTTTATGCACTACTGCATTGCTATAATTATAACATTTTTCTACAATTTATACAATAATATTACATAGAAAAAACACCAACCCCATAAACGGATTAGTGGTTTTTGCGAAGTACGATTCAGGACAGTCCCCTTTTGTCCTTCGTTACAAAATAGGGACAGTCCCTAGAATCGTCCTAAACAATGTACAATATCTTATTCTCTGGAAAATATTTTTCCATTATGTTTCTTAAAAATTTTTCTCCATCTTCTCTTACTTCTTTTTTATACATATACTTTCCTTTCCCTCTTCCTGTCATTATTTCAGGATTGAATAAATCTATAGCTTTTGGAAAGGCTTCTTTATTTATCATTTTATGCACATAACTATAAGTCATAAATATTAATTCAAATATGGCATCTTTTTTTACATTCTCACTTAGTTCTTCTGATAATTTTTTAATAAGGTCTTCATATAACTGTTTCCAATTGTCTACAAGTATTATTGGGGCAATTAGTATTCCTACTTTATATCCTGATTCTTTAAGTTTATTTATTGCTTTAATTCTATTATCTAATCTAGATGTTCCAAATTCTACTCTGTTTATTATATCTTGAGGATTCATGCTCATTCTTACAATTACTTTTCCTTTATGATTTAAATTTAATAGTGGGTCAACCATGTCAAATTTAGTCGGAAATGTAAGATATCCTTTTTCTGCATTAAAGTTTTCTATAGTCCATTCCAAATTGTGTGTTATTGTATTTTCTAAAATTAAATCACTGTTGCTTCCTATTTCAAAGGTTAATTCTTTTTCACTTTGATTTGAAACTTTTATTATTTTATCTAACATCTGTTCTCTGTTTACAAATAATCTCATATATGAACATTTGTTATAATTACAAACAAGATAACAATACATACACATCGCTATACAACCTGATGAAGTATAAGGCACTAAAAAATCGGACACTTTATGATTTGGAACAAATTTATGTGTTTTTCTAACACCTATTATTATATTTTGTTTCATATTTGCAAATTCAGAATTTTGTTTTTTTCTCATTTCTTCTATGTTATTATGATTTTCTATTGGAATTAATGAAACTCCTTGCTTTTCATAATTTTCTAATAGTTGCTTTCCTAATTTATATTCTCTAGCTTTAGGTTCAAAATATACTGCTTTTGGTATAAACATTATTAATCACCTCTTATTTAGGGTTGCCTTATTTTTAAATATTATAATAAATTTTTGTTAAAAAGT
>JAZSCD010000090.1:0-4919 GCA_045602745.1 Clostridia bacterium
AATAAAAAAATTAGAAAATGGTGTTGATATAGGAGATTTTATAACAAGTAAGTCAAAAGTAAAAATATTAAAAATAGATGAAGAAAAAAATATAAGTAGACTTCAGATTACGATACATGAAGGGAAAAATAGACAAATAAGAAAAATGTGTGAAGCAATAGATAAAAAAGTTTTAGGATTACATAGGAGTAAAATAGGTAATATAACTGTAAAAGATTTGAAATTAGGTACTTGGAGATATTTAAAAAAATCGGAAATAGATAATTTATTAAAATAAAATATTGAAAAAATGAATTAATAATTGTATAATAATTACAAATTTACAAAAGAGAAGGTGAAAATATTATATGGAATATAGTCAAAAATTTATTCCAGAAGGTTGGAAAAGTATACCTAAAGTATTTTCAATAGAAGAACTAAATATAGCAGCTATTAATGGAGATGTAATTCAAGCAAAAGTTAGTAAATGTGATAGTAATTACAATCTTTATATAGACCTAGGAAATAATATAACAGGAATTATACCAAGAGAAGAAGTAGAAGCTATAAATATAGATGAAACAGGATTTCCAAAGCCCAATATATGTACTAGTAAAATAGATAAGTATGTTCAATTTAAAGTAAAAGATGTTACAAAACAAGATATGGTAATACTTTCTAGAAAAGCTGTTGGAAGAGAAGCTATTAATTGGATGAAAAACGATTTAAAAGAAGGCATGATAGTATGTGGAATAATAAAAAATATTAGACCATATGGAGCTTTTGTAGAAATAGGTGGAGGTATTGTAGGATTAGTTCATATAGAAGATATATCTGTTGCAAGGATAAAATCTCCATATGAAAGATTTAAAATTGGACAAAAAATAGAAATTGTGGTAAAATCTATAGATAGGAAAACAAATAGGGTAATTTTAAGTTATAAAGAAATGTATGGAACATGGGAAGATAATATAAAACATTTTAAAGAAGGGATGACTGTTACAGGAATTGTAAGAGAAACTGAAAAAAGGAAAAATGGAATATTTGTTGAATTAAAACCAAATTTAATAGGACTTGCTGAGTATAAAGATAATATTGAATATGGAAACAACGTAAACGTATATATAAAAAGAATTATTCCAGAAAAGAAAAAAGTTAAATTAATTATTCTAGACAGTAAACAAATATAAAACTAACAGTGTTAATTTATATTGTGGATGTAGATTTTCCATATAGAAATACAAAAGTGGAATGTTGTGTTAATATATTATAAATAAGGAGGCCATAATTATGGTAGAAGATAATCAAATAAAAACAGAAGTATCACCATTTGCAGTTAGAGAAGGAGAAATAAAAACATTTGATGGAAAAGATGGATATGTTTCTATGAATCAAATAATACATAAAATAAACATAGGACATATTACAGATATTCATTTTAAAATTATGGAATTAGTAAATCAATTTGAGTTTATTACATCTAGACAAATTTATCAGATACTAGTGCATAAAGGTGAAGATATAAAATCTCAAGATAAATTAAATAATAAACTTGAACAATTAATTAAATCTAAAATATTAACAAGGTATTATTTTACAAGCGAAGAAGGAAAAGGAATATATAGAGTATATTCTTTAGAAAAGATGGGAAAATATTTATTAAATTCAAGAGGAATAGAATGTAAGTGGCAACCAACTGACAATACAAAACCAGTAGAAATGATAAAAAAACGTTTAGCAGGTAATCAAATAATAGTAGCATATTTAAGAAAAGTAAAAGCATTTGATAAATTTACAGTAAAACCAGAACTTACTGCTAAAAAACTAGGGAAAATATTTAAATGCCATGCTAGCGTAAAAATAACCAAAAATAATAAATCTATAGATTTGATTTTTGAAGCTATTAGAAGAGAAGAAGATTGGGAAAATAAATTTATAGATAGAATGAAATATTATATAGATTTTTACGAAAGTTTTGTACAATTTGATTCAGGATTTGAAATAAAACCACAATTAGTATTGGTATGTGAAGATAATAAGCATATGATTGAAACTTTTAAGATTATTGTAACTAATAAATTAGAAATACCAAGTATAAAATTATTATTTACAACAGATTTAAAACAAAATAGTGATTCATTAGATAAATCATTAGTAGAATTTAAAGCAGATGAGGTAACAGGTAAATATAAAATGGAAGAAATTGTATTAAAAGTATTAGAATAGAAAATACTAAAATTAAAATTTGTAGAGTAGATGTAGGGGCGACTAGTAGTCGCCCGTTTTAAATAAAAAAGAACCATAATGAAGTGATTCCTATTTTGTATACTTCATTATGGTTTACTTTTTTATTAATTATCTTTTTTCCCTAAATTAAAGCTAATTGCATCTTCATTATTAAAGAAGTATGAACTGTCGGTTGTATCTGTTTGAATAGGATCAACATCTCCTTTTTCATCTTTTGTAAAATTTACCTTGTTTGGCTTCCACTTAGCTGTTTCCTCTTTTTTATCATCAGATGTAGGAGACGCATATTTTGCAAAGTTATATGATTTCGTTTTATGAGGAGTTTTGTATTTACTTTCTAAAAAGTCTACCTTACCATAGTGTACTTCATTTTTTCCTCCTTTGTTTTTTATTTTATAAATTATAGTTTTAAATTTAAGCCCTTGTATTTTTCCAAGTTTCATATGGTCTACCCAATCCCATGATGGGCCACCTAATTTATCAGAATATTGTCTATCTTCTTTATCATAACTATAACTAACTTTCCATTCTTTTCTTTTACCAAATTCATTTGTCCACCATTGTGTCTCTTCAGGAGTAGCATTTCCAAACGTTATTTTTGTAGAAGCATTTGAAAGTAAAGTTTGAATTGCTGGATGTGATGTTCCTCCTAAACTAGCTAAATTTTGAGCTGAGAAGATAGTTCCTATTTTAAATTTTCTATAAATAGTATACATGTCTGCGAAGTCTGGAGGTGAATATTGATCAAATTCATCTACATATAGGAAATGAGGGGTTCTGTTTTTTACAGCCTCGCGGTTAGTCTCTACTGCAACCATCATAAGCATTAAGAAGAATTTACCGAAACCTTTATGAGGAACGCCACCTATTTCATATGGCCTTGTAGAAATTAATACAATATCTCCATTATAAAGTACATCATTAAAACTAATATTGTTAAATCTATTACATATAATATTCCTAACTTGAGAAGCTCTTAATACTACATCCAATGTAGATGAAGCGAAGTGAATATATCTTTTCATATCTTGAACTCCGGCACCGTCTTTATAGAAGTTCTCTTTAAAATATCCTAATTGTAATTCATAAGTTTTAGAAAGTTCTTCATCTTTTTTTAACTCTTCACACATTTCTTCTACTAATGTAAAGTCTGTAAAACATTTTAATAAATCTTCTAAATTTGGCATTAAACCATCATGCATTTTAGGATACATTACTTTAAGAAGAATTACTAAGTTTTGAATTGCTTGTGTTGCAATATCTTCTGCATATGCCATATCAAAAGTAAAATCACCAGGATGGCTATAAAGACCTCTTATTACTAGAGAAATAATTAATCCACATAGTTGAGGGTCTTTTATAATAAATGGATTTAAACCTACAGAATTTGGATTAGTAGGATCAATATCAATTACTGGCATATCAAATGCTTTAGCCACTTCTTTAATTCTATCTATATGGTCTGCATCTGGACTAACAGCAGTAATTCCGAAGTTTTTATAAATTATATTACCATTAGGTTCAATTACAGAAATCATTTTGTTCATATATGCTTTATAAACTTTTTCTTTTCCTTCTACAGGAGTAAGCATATTTAAATTAAAGTTTTTGTTCAAATAATCGTTATCATAAGGTTTATTTAAATAAGCAATATTTGTTTTTAATGCAGTATATCCCATTTCTTTAGAAATTTCTCTAAAGAAAAATTTCTTTTCTATATCTCTTGCAATCATAGGTTGCATTACCATAGAAGTTTTACCAGTTCCAGAAGGACCGAATTACAAGTGTAGGGTAAAATCTTCTAGGTTCTAGTATTTTAACAGATTTACCTGTTTCTCTATTTTTACAAATTTCTATTTCTAAGCTATATGGACCTGTTGTACCATCTGGTGCTGCAATATCTAAACCTTGGAAATCACAAATTGATTCTTGAAATGGGTTTGGGAAAATTGGATCTTTAATAGTTTTGTTAATCCAAAGAATTAATTTGTAAAATGTAACAAGTGGTATATATATAGAAACAGCGGTGAATGCATGAATTATTAAATCTGAAAATTCTGTAATTATCTCCTCATAATTTGGAAGTGATAATAACAAAATCCAAGAAAAATGATTAAGCCATTGGACAGCTGCAGAAATACCAATTACATATAAACAAATACAATATCCGCAAACAAAAGATATTTTGTTATTGTCTGTTTTGCAAAGCTTAGATGGGAAGGAAAATAAAAAAGCAAATACTACACAAGCCAATGCAAAAGTATATTTTATAGGTCCCCAATAGGATACACACATACCAGTAAAAAACAATATTAATAATTCAACTACTCTATCAACTACTATATATGCTGTAATTAAAGTTAAAATGTAAGTAAAAAATGTGTTTCGGTCTGTTTTTAGAAATTTCAAAAATTTATCTATATATTTCACGTTTAATCCCCCATTAATATATATTTATACACATATATTATCCTATAAAAATACTAAAAAAACAAGTCTTTTTAAGCAAAAAGTTCATATATATTAAACGTAGAGTATTGGATTAGAAAGAGAAATTGTAATTTGTAGGACGATTCTAGGGACTGTCCCTCTTTTGTCCCAAAGGGACACAAGGGGACTGTCCTGAATCGTCAATCTTTACAAACTCTATGTTGATACTATTTTCGTGAATTTCAGGACAGTCCCAAAAAGTC
>JAZSCD010000091.1:0-10809 GCA_045602745.1 Clostridia bacterium
TAAATATTTAATTTTAAAACAAAAAATAAATCTTGAGCCTGCCTCCGCGGCGAGCGGATTAACTCAAGATTATACATATGGTGAAATATTCGCTAATAAAATAAAATTATTTTTTAGTGAAATTTTCAAAAATCATTGACAAAATGAGTTATAGTATACATTTGCAAGATTGGATATGTATTATTGGAAAAATAAATATATAAAAAATAAACTAAAATATTAATTTTTGAAAATGAAAAATCATTTATCAAAAATTAATTATTTTAGCTTTTTAACAGTTTAATTAAAATTTAAAAATTTTAATTAAATCGATAAGGTTATATGTAATATTAAAATAATTGTCCGAAAAAATAATTTAAAATATATTTTATTTTTTTAATCTTATATCATCCCCATAAAATCTATAAATATCATAATACCCAACAAATCTAGAAGCTAGACGTTCGTCATATGTTTGGAATAGTCCTCTTAAATCTAAGTTTGTTGAAATTATTGTTTTTGTTTTTTTACTTAAAAGTCTGGTGTTTATTATTTTATATAATTCTGTAAATTTTAGGCTGTTTAAATTTTCTGTTCCTAAATCGTCGATTACTAATAAATCAACTGTTAATAAATTTTTAGAAATTCCTGTTTGATTTTCTGGTTTTGCAAATAGATCTGCAATTAAGTTATCAAGCATTACAGGTGCTGTTTGATACATTACAGTTTTTCCTTTTTCTAAAAGGTCATTTACAATACAATTAGAAAGAAATGTTTTTCCAAGTCCTGTTGCACCAGAAAAAATTAAATTTTTTGTATTTTCATTATCAAAATTATTAATAAAATCAATTGCTGCGTTTTTTATATCTATAATATTTTCTCTAGGAGAAATATTAGAATTATATTTTTTTTCATTTATTTCATCAGAAAATAAATTTATATTAAAATTATCAAAAATTTGATTTTTAATAATATTTTCATTTTTTTGATTATATTCTATATTGTATATTTGTTGTTTTAAGCAATTGCACATAGAAGTTTTTCCATTTTCAAAAACATAACCTGTGTCTTTACATGTATTACAATTATAAAAAGGTTTTAAATAATCTTTTGGTAATCCAAGCGATTTTAATATTTTTTGTTTCTCAATTTTTAATTTTTCTATTTTTAATTTTAATTCTTCTAAATATTCTTTAGAATTATTTTTAAGAATAGATTTTGCAGTACTAATAGATAAAGAATTTAATTCATTATCTATTTCTTGTAATTTAGGATTAGATAAATATAATTCTTTTTTTCTATTTTCTAATTCGTAAGTATTTTTTATTCTTATTTTTTCATATTGTTTTAATAAATCATTTAATACAGAATTATTCATTTATTTAATCCATCCTTTCGGTAAAAAAATATTTTAATTTATTATATGTAGGGGTAGGGTTCTATCCCTACCCGGAAATGTAGATGTTTATTTTAGGGGCGAGGCTGGAACCTCGCCCCTACAATATTTAAAATAATTTTATCTCAGACCAATCGCTAGGACGGAGTAAAAAATTTCATTTTTAACAAAATAAATTTTTTACTCACGTCCGGCCGCTCTCAATTCACTTTTTTATTTGCATATAAATTATCTAAATTATCGTAATTTCTTTGTTCATAATTATTATAATTTGTTTGTTTTTCTAATTGTTTAACATTTTTCTTTTTTTGTTTCATTTCTGCCAAGAAATTATTAACATCTTCTTCTGTTTTTAGGTTTCTGTCGTGCCAATCTGAAATTAATTTATCTAAATAATCAAAACTTGGATTTGCTTTAGATGTTGTTTTTTTAAGAGCTATATTTATAATTTTTAAATCGTAATTATAGTCTAACACCCATTTTTCTATAAAAGCATCTTCAAATTGTGTAAGTGGATTATATCTTCCTAATTTTTTGCTAATTTCTTTTTTCATTTTAGCTAATTTTTCTTGTTTTGCAGAATAAGCTTCTAAATCTTCGTAAGTTTTTATATTACTTTTATGCCAAGCGTCTGCTACTGCTTTTACATAATTTTTATGAAGAGCAGATCTGTTAAAGCAATAATCAAAAAGAGAAATCATAACTTGTTCTTCAAATTCATATTTTTTAAACCATAAATCTATATCACTATACCATGCAGGTGACATTATACCTTGAAAATACATATTGTTAATACATTCAATTGCTTTTGCACGGTATTTACTATCTTCTGTTTTCTTAATATCTTCAGCAGAAAGCGTAAGATTAGGAGAATATAGTTTATGAAGCTCTATTTCTTGAAGGTCATTTAATATATAACCATTTACTTTTTTAGTAATAACACCTTTTTCTTCCCAAAAAGCAAGTGCAGATTGAATATTTGTAAGTGGTATATTTAGTTTTTTAGATAAATCATTTAATTTTATATCTTTATCGAATTTACTTAAAAATATCATACATAAATATACTTTAATATAATCACCATTTGCTTCGCACATATATTCTGTAAAAAATACATCTGGAATTTCGGTTGAAGAAAAAATTAAAGATTTTTCGTTTTTTTCAAGTTTCATAAAAACCTCCATTCGAGCAATTAGAGAGTGCTAATAAACAGGATGTAAAAACCTTCTTAAGAAATTGCGAGAATGAAAGAGGTTTTTATTTGCCGATTTAAGTTTCCTAAGCGTAGCGTAAGGAAATCTTAAAGGCATTAGCGATTATAGCTAGTTAGTGTGAAAAATTTTATTTTTCACACTATAACTCCCTTAAAATTTAGTGAAGTAATTATATCATTTTTAAGGGAGTAATACAACGAAAAAATAAAATTATAATTTATAAGTTTGTTTTAATGAATATTGCTCAATTATTATAATTAAAAATCTTCGGTTTCCTCGGCTTCGTCTGTGTGTTTTATAAATTCTAAAAGTAAATCACTCGAGCCTCTCGGTTTCCGCTTCCTCAATTGATTTCCTTTAAGAATTTATACAAACACTCCGCCACGCTATTTATCAATTCAGATTTTTTAATTATAATAATTGTTAGAAATTCAAAACAAAATTAAAATATATTTTTTATTTTACTATTTAATAAAATAATCATTTTTTGAATAAAAATAAATTTTTTTGTTAAATAAATATTTAAATAAATATGTTAATACATAAACGAAATTTTCGTGATTAAATCCAATTATGCTAAATAAAAATAAGGGTAAACAAAAAATAATAAAAAGAGAAATTTTAAAAGAAATATCTAAAATAATTAAATCTAATAAACAAAATATAAATAAATCCCAAATAATATTTAAAAATAAAGTTGAATAATCAATAAAACCTAAAAATTTACTTTTAAAAGAATAATTTTGTGGAAATATAAATTTCATAGGCTAACTCCTTGTAATTAAATTTCTAAAACTTGAAATACCCATACTAACATCTGTAGATAATCCTCCCATAAAATCTCGCACAAAAGAATTTGCTTTTATAAGAGCATAAACACAGCCGATATAAATAATTTGAGAAAATATATCTGAAGAGTTATATTCTATAGAAAAAGAGACTAATAAAATAATAGGAACTAAAATTTGTAAAAATAAAAGTGATAAAAATAGTTTTAGCCATGATTTAAAAATCCAAGAAGAGGAAGAATTAATTAAAGAAATAAATGCAAATGGACTTAAAAATACAAAAACTTTAATCATAATATATCTTAAAGAATAAGAGAGTGCTAAATTTAAAAGACCTATAGAAATAAATCCTTTTACTAATCCAGATAATGAGAAAATATTAAGAGAGGATTCTTCTAAATAAACTGTTGAATTAAATTCTTGTATAAAGGTAGATAAACAAATATTTTTATTAAAAGTAATTTCTCCAATCTCGCGAATAGCAAGAGATATATTAGAAAATAAATTAATAATATTTTCCATAATAAAATTAGAAAAATTCATTACAATTGCACATAAAAATAATTTAAAAATAAATTGAGAAGGTTTTTGAACCTGGTTAAAAGTAAGATGTGATAAAAGAAGTTTGAATCCATAATATATGCAAATTCCGAGAAGTAAGGAATTACAAATTAAAATAAGACCAGAAGATGAAGAACCAAATATTGCATTTAAATACTTGTTATCAAGAATATCTGTATTTATAAATAATAAATCATCTAAAACAGAATATAAAGAATTATCAATAGAAGAGAAAAGGTTAGAAAAAAGATTATTAATAGTTTGTGTTATAGTTTCTACTATATTTATTTGTTCATTTTCCAAAATTACACCTCTTTATTTTAAGCAATTAAAGTTTCTATTGCAGAAAGAATTAAATCTATTGCAAGTATAAATGCATAAGAAAATAAACTACCTTGTATAACTTTTTTTCCAATTCTAATTCTTTCTTCATCTCCAAAACTAAATTTTTTCATAAATACACCTGTGCCGAACCGCTACTGCAGCAGCAGGAGTTGCAATTTTTATAAGCCATTCCTTTATTGAATTAAATCCTTTTATTAATTTAGATACTAATTTTGGATATGCTGCAAAACTTAAAGAAGAAAAAGAAAATATAAAAATAATAAATAATATAAATGTAAAATAAATTAAAAATAAATATTTTTTTTTCATTTTTTCACGACCTTTCTGTAAATTGTAATTTTGAGGAAGGAATGTTTTTTTATCTGTAGGGGTCGGGTTCCACCCCGACCCGATAAATTTAGGTTTTAGGTTTTGCGGGCAGGGATGGAACCCTGCCCCTACAACGTTTGCAATAAATTATTTTCTATGGTTACAATTTCTTATTTAAACAATTTTTAAATTTGATTTGTTTTTTGTTTTAATTTCAGGGACTTTAAAATATGGGATTAAATTTATTTTGCAAGGAGGATTAATTTTATTTCCATCAGAAATAAATGCAAGGCAGGAGAATGTTGTTAAATTCTGTGTAAAAAAATTCGTGTCATAAATAAAGTCTGTTTGAATATGTGTGGAAATACTTTCTGATAAATTAGATTTTTTAGATTTTAAAGAATTTGTAAAATAATTATAATTAGTTTCAGAAGCGTTTTCGGAAATGTTTTTTGATATTTTTATTTTATCTTCTCTGCCTATTTGTTTTTGAGCACTTTCTATTGTAAAAATATCATCTGTTCTAAGCCATAGTTTATTAACTAAATTTTGAATTATTACTTTAACAGATGCTTCATCTTTAAGAGAGTTTAAAAGAGAAGAATAGCTTTGTGTAGCAACAATACTTATGCATTTAGATTCTCTACTTTGAGCAAAAAAGTCTGCATCAGATGCATTTGAATATTCGTGATATTCGTCACACATAAATATAGTTGGGTTGATTTTAGAATTATTTGATAATTGAGATAATATTTCGGATTGGAAATCTAGTTTCAAATATGTTGCAATTATTTTAGATAAATTTTTGTATTCTGCTATATTCATATTTAATACAACTATTTTTTCATTATTTATTACATCTTTAAAACTGCTAAAATTTATATCTCGTTTTTCGGGGCAAAATACTTTAGAAATATCGTAATCAGAAATAAATGTACCAGTAATTCTAGTGATTTCGGATTTTAAAATAGAACTTGTTCTAGAATCTAAATTATTAAATTCGTTTTCGAAAAAATTAATAGAAGAATATAAATTAAAAATATCTTTTATACTCATTTTTCCAGATTGAAAAAGTAATCTTAAATCATTTATTTTGCTTTTGTAATAGTTTTCGTTGTTTATTAAATTATGTATTTCTGTAAAAGTAACATATCCATTATTGTAAAGTCTACAAAGTTTTATACATTCTGTTAATATTTCTTGTGCTTTATCTAACCAATAAGATTCGGAATTGTTTGGGGAAAATAATTCTAAAATTGTTTTTAATCTATTTGCTAAAACAGATGCATTTAAATTAGGTTTATCTAAAGGATTGTATCTTACATTAGAATTAAGTTCTATTACTATTATATCTGATAATCTATTATAAAGATTGGCATATTCTAATACTTGTTTATAAAAATTGCCTTTAACATCTAAAATTAACATTCCTAAATTTGGAGAATCATATTCTAATAGTTGTTTTAATAACGGGTACATTACAGAAGCGGTTTTTCCGAGAACCTATAGTTCCAGTTACTAAAATATTTTGATAAAGCCCTTTTTCTTGAAGATATACATTTTGAGAAGTTTTATCTGAAGTTCCAAGTAACAAAGAAAAATTGCTATTTAAAAGATTTTTTTCTGTGTTTATTTTTTTAGGAATTTTAATTCTTATTGTACGAATAAATTTACTAAAAGAAAAAATTGTTAAATAAATAGTAATAAAACAGTTAATTAAATACATAATTTTTATATATTTCCAAACAATAGGATATTTTACAATAATATCAAATTTACTTAAAGAGTAAGGGAATATTAAATTAGTTGCGGTAAATATTGGTCTAAAAACAAGTAGAACAATTAGAAAAAATAAAACAGAAATAAATAAAATTATTAAATTATTTTTTATAAATTTCAATAAAAAGCCTCCTATAAATTAAGTGAATCTTTTTTTATTTTTAATCTATAACCTTGCAAATTATGGAATAGTACAATATCAAAAAAAGAATAAATTGCATAAAGAACAACAAAAAGATTAATAATAAAAGAAATAAAAAAAGTATGAATTAAAATAATAAAAAAACATCTCCTTTCCATTTTTTACCATAATAATACATTATTTTAAATTTGTCTATACTTTTTTAAAAAAATATGATAAAATTTTTTAAAAACGAGGGACATTCCTCACCAAGTGAGGAATACCCGTGAGTAAGGTTTGTCCCTCAAACCTTATAAAAGGAGGAGAAAGATATGATAGAAAAAACAACAACAATTGGAGAATTATTAAAAATAGCACCAGAAAAAGCAAGTATATTATTAGAAGCTGGAATGCATTGTTTAGGATGTCCATCTGCACAAGGTGAAACAATAGAAGAAGCTTGTGATGTGCATGGAATAGATGTAGAAGAACTATTAGCAAAAATAAATGCATAAAAAATAAAAAAATTTTAAAAAAATGTTGACAATTATAAAAAAATATTGTAATATATTTAAGCAACTGCAAAAAACAGTTGCTTAAATAATTCTTTTTTTAGGATTATGGGCCATTAGCTCAGGTGGTAGAGCACTTGACTTTTAATCAAGTTGTCCCGCGTTCGAGTCGCGGATGGCTCACCAAACAAATATTAATTTTAATTAATATTTGTTTTATAAGGCCCGTTGGTCAAGCGGTTAAGACATCGCCCTTTCACGGCGGAGACATGGGTTCGATTCCCGTACGGGTCACCAACTAAATATGCCGCTGTAGCTCAGTTGGTAGAGCAACTGACTTGTAGGATGAATATTTTATTCAGAATCATCTTGCACCTTTATATGGAAACATATAAAGTGGACACCGCTAATTCGGGGAAAGCTAAGTAGAAATATATGCCAATCCCGAGCTAGAAGAGAAATTTTTAAGTGTAGAGACTTTATACGGTGTGCCTAAGGCTAAAAGCTATGGTAAAGAGAAAGTCCAGACTACAAACACATTTGTGGCAATGAAAATTGTAGTAGTATGAATCAGTAGGTCGTCAGTTCAAGTCTGACTAGCGGCTCCACAAATTGAAATAGAACGTTAATTTAATGGTCTGTTTCATTTTTTTTAATCCAGTAGTTGGCCAAAAGACAAAAAAGAGGTAAAAATATGCAATGTTATAATTGTAGTAAAGAAATTCAAAAAAGAAATAAATATTGTAGCATAAAATGCCAAAAAGAATATGAATATAACGTATATATAGATAAATGGAAAAATGGAGAAGAGACTGGAAATAGAGGAGATTATCAAATTTCAATGCATATAAAAAGATATTTATATAATAAATATAAAAATAAGTGTGCAAAATGTGGATGGGGAGAAGTAAATAGATATACTGGAAATATTCCTTTAGAAGTAGAACATATTGATGGAAATTATGAAAATAATAAAGAAGAAAATTTAATATTGCTATGTCCAAATTGCCATTCTTTGACAAGTACATATAAAGGTGCTAATTTAAATAATGGAAGAAAGACTAGAAGTAAGTATTGTAAAAAGTAATCTATATGGTACTTTTTTACAATTTAATATTTACTTTTATTAAAAACCGTGCTATAATGATTCACATAATATAAATAAAGGATGTGGATTAAATGCATGATAAATTTTGTAAAGAATTAGGAAATGTACATTATGGAGCTGAACCAGTAGAAGAAAATATAGATAGTGAACAAGACGATTCTGTTGCTGTAAAAACACATGTATTTGGGTTGGAAGAACAGGATAGTGAACAAGAAGATGATGTTGCTGTGAAAACGCATGTATTTGGGTTAGGGGAACAGGATGATGCTGAATTTTATACGTTTTGTAAACCAATAAGAACTCCAAGACAAAATCAGTTTTTTGGGATAGATGCTTATAATGCTCATCCATTACAAAAAGAGGATAGATAAATAAAAGAAAAAATTAAAATAGAATGAAATAGAACATTGTTATAAAGTTCTATTTCATTTTTTTAGCTAACCTTTGCGAGAGGCGGGCGACTGCTAGTCGCCCCTACAAGCATTCTACAATTTTTAAATGTTTACTAAAAAGTAAGGAATAAATATATAATTATTGACAAGAAAATGAAAAAATGTTAATCTACAAGGTAAAGAAAGAGGTGTGAATATGAAAACAGTTTTGGTTACAGGTGGGTCAAGAGGTATAGGAAAATGTATTGCAGAAAATTTAGCAAAAGATGGATTTAATGTAGTTTTAAATTATAACAAATCTGAAAAACAAGCTAAACAAATACAAAAAGAACTAAGTGAGCAAGGCATAAATATAGAAATATATAAAGCAGATGTTTCAAAAAGAGAAGATGTAAAAAAATTAGTAAAATTTACTTTAAATAAATTTAAAAATATAGATATATTAATAAACAATGCAGGAATTGCAAAGCTTCAAATGTTTAACGATATTACAGACGAAGATTGGAACGAAATGCTAAATACAAATTTGAATTCTGTTTTTTATACAACACAAGAAGTGTTACCAAATATGATACATAATAAAAATGGATGCATAATAAATATTTCTTCAATTTGGGGAGTTGTAGGAGCAGCATGTGAAGTTGCTTATTCTGTTTCGAAAGCAGGAATTAATGGAATGACAAAATCTCTTGCAAAAGAGTTAGGATTGTCTAATATAAGAGTAAATGCAATTGCACCAGGAGTAATAGATACAGAAATGAATAGTAATTTAGATAATGCTATAAAAGAACAAATAAAAAACGATACTCCTTTAAATAAAATAGGACATCCAATTGATATTTATAGATGCGTAAAATGGTTAATAGAAGATGAATTTACTACAGGTCAAATAATATCTCCTAATGGAGGGTATGTAATTTAAAAGAACCACATAGAAGTGGTTCTTTTTTAATCGTTATTACTTATTTTTTTCTTATAATTTCCTGAAATTAGTTTTGGAACATATGTTATTATTTTATAAACTGCTAGTCTGATTTTTTTGCTCCAAATATAACTTTTTCTTAACCTGTTTGGTTTATCTAAAGAAGAAGTGAAATCTGAAACTATTAAATCTAGATTTGGGCTTTCTAATTCAAAAACATAGTTTTCGCAGTTATTATTATCCCAATCGTTATTTCCATTTCTAAAACAGAAATTAAAAGAATCGCTATCTATTAATTCTATTTCTGCTTGGAATCCTAATTCTGTTCTTTCCATTTTTATTTCAGATAAATTGTCCCAATAAGTACCGAAACCATAATGAATAAAAACTTCTTCTGAGCCGTCTTCAAAAAAACTTCCTGTATAAGAAATCTTTACAGTGCTATTTTTTATTAGTTTATCTGTGTTAAAAAAAATATTTTTTGTTAATTCCATTTTAATCTCCTCTTATTTTTATCTTTTGCTAAAAATATTATATTATTAAAAAAAATATTATTCAAGTATTTTTTACAAAAATATATAAAAAATTATTTATTATTTAAAATTTTGCCAATTATATAAAAATTATCTGAATTTGTAACATCAATATCCTCAATTTCTGTATTATCTGATTTTAATATAATCTTTCCTTTTTTAGTAATAAATCTTCTGATTATAATTTTATTGTCTATACTAAATAAACCGATATCTTTATTATTTAATAGTGAATTAAATTCTATGTAAGCATAAGTTCCTTTTTTTAAAGTTGGTTCCATAAAGTTATTGTTAATTTTTACAGCTAGTGAAGCACTTGGTATAGTAGAAGGACACTCAATGAAACTGTCTAAATTATTTACAGCAAGAACTTTGTTATAAGAAATGTGTTTTATAAAATTATAGTTTTCTTGTTCTTCGCTAATTTGTTTATCGTAAGTATACATTAATTGTTGGTAAGGTATATCTAAAGCTCTACATATATTCTTTAAAGCTTTGTGACTAGGATTCCTTTCTCCTTTTTCTATATGTGTTAAATGACCAATATTGATTCCTGTAAGCTTTGCAAGCTCTGTTTTAGTTATGTTTTTTTCTTTTCTAACTTTGGCAATCATGTCACCAATCATAGTATGCACTCCTTCATTTTATAAAATTATAAAGATATTATATAGAATAATTTAAAGTTTGTCTACTAGTAAATTGGAAAATTGTAAAAAAATAACAAATTTTAAAAAAAACTTGACTTGTCAAAAAGGTTTGTGTTAACATATTGTTAATTAGACAAACAAGGAGGCTTTGTTATGTATAAAAATAAATTAAAGAAAATTAGAGAACAAAAAGGGATGACATT
>JAZSCD010000092.1:0-5693 GCA_045602745.1 Clostridia bacterium
CCTCCTTTCTTATTTGATTTTAGCATTACATTTTTTACATACACGAACTTTAACATCTTTATCCATTTCAAAACCTACTCTTGTAGCTTTTCCACATTTTGGACAAACAACACTAACTTTACTTGCATGAATTGGGAATTCGTTTGGAATAATTCCACCTTCTTCACCTTGTCTTCTTGGTTTAACATGTTTTTTTCTAATGTTGATACCTTTAACTATTATTTTTTCTGTTTTTGGTATAACTTCTAAAACTTCTCCTGTTTTACCTTTATCATTTCCTGATAAAACTTGAACTGTATCACCTTTTTTTATTTTCATTTAAGGTCTTCCTCCTTTTTTTATTATTTTGTTATGAAACAAATCAAAATTAGTATTATGTGCATTTTCAGATATTACAAAAAGCGGAGGCGTACAAAAGTACGTTGAGCATTTTTGTAATTGATGAAAATGTGCAGAATGCTGATTTTCATTTGTTTCTCTATAAAACTTCTGGGGCTAGGGATAAGATTTTCATATACTCTTTATCTCTCAACTCTCTAGCTATAGGTCCAAATATACGTGTTCCTTTTGGATTTTTGTCTTCACGTATAATTACTGCTGCATTTTCATCAAATCTTACATAAGAACCATCTGGTCTTCTAATAGGTTGTTTTGTTCTTACTATTACAGCTTTTACAACATCACCTTTTTTTACAACTCCGTTTGGTATAGCACTTTTTACAGAAGCTATAATTACATCTCCAACTCTTGCATATTTTCTATGTGATCCACCTAAACATCTAATACACATTAATTCTTTTGCACCAGTATTATCTGCTACTTTTAATTTAGTTTGTTGTTGTATCATTTAAGTTTTCCTCCTTTTTAAAAATTTGCGAATAGAAAATTTTGTACTATTCACTATTCATTTCTTATTATTCTTGAAAATAAATCAAAAACGAGTATGGCTAGGCGTCCGAACTAAAAAACCGGAGGTGTGCTTTTGCACATCGAGGATTTTTTATGTGATGGACAACAACGCCAGACGAAGTTTTTCATTTATTTTATATCTGCTTTTTCAATAACTTCAACTAATCTCCATCTTTTATCTTTAGATAAAGGTCTTGTTTCCATTACTTTAACTTTATCACCTATTTGGCATTTATTTTCTTCGTCATGAGCTTTTAATTTATATGTTCTTTTAACAACTTTTCCATATATAGGATGTTTTACACTAGTTTCAACTGATACTACTATTGTTTTATCCATTTTATTAGATGTAACTGTACCAATCATAACTTTACGAAGATTTCTTTCTTCCATTGACTTTTTCCTCCTTCAAAAATTCGAAGAATTTTTGTACTATTTATTCTTCACTATTCATTCTTCACTATTTTCGAGCGGACACGGGAGCATCCGCTCCTACACATTCCCTTTAAGGTTTGCATAGGTTTCTAGTTTTTTGCTTCTTCTAATTCTCTTTGTCTTAATATTGTATTTATTCTAGCTATGTCTTTTTTTACTTCTTTAATTTTCATTGGATTTTCTAATCCATTTGTTGCTAAACTAAATCTTAATTTAAATAATTCAGATTTTAATTCTCCTAATTCTTTTTCTAATTCTGGTGAAGACATTTCTCTTATTTTATTAATCTTCATCAATATCACCACCTTGCTTAATTTCTCTAGTTACAAATTTTGTTTTTACAGGTAATTTATGTGATGCAAGTCTTAAAGCTTCTCTTGCTATTTCTTCTGATACACCTGCAAGTTCAAATAATACTCTTCCTGGCTTTACAACAGCTACCCAATATTCAGTAGCACCTTTACCTTTACCCATACGAGTTTCAGCTGGTTTTTTACTTATTGGTTTGTTTGGGAATATTTTTATCCAAACTTTACCACCTCTTTTAATGTAACGTGTCATAGCAATTCTGGCAGCTTCTATTTGATTTGCTGTAATTAAACCTGCATCTAATGCTTGTAATCCGTATTCTCCTTCGTTTACAACATTTCCTCTTGTTGCTTTTCCTCTATTTCTACCTTTTTGCATTTTTCTATATTTTGTTCTTTTTGGCATTACTGGCATTATTGTTCCCCTCCTTCTTTAACAACTTTTTTAGTTGGAAGAACTTCTCCTTTATAAATCCAAACTTTTACACCTATTTTTCCATAAGTTGTATCTGCTTCATAGAATCCATAATCTATATCTGCTCTTAATGTTTGTAGTGGAATTGTTCCTTCTTTATAGAATTCTGTTCTAGCCATATCAGCTCCACCTAATCTTCCAGATACAGCTGTTTTTATTCCTAATGCTCCAGCTTTCATAGCTTTTTGCATACATTGTTTCATTGCTCTTCTAAAAGATATTCTTCTTTCTAGTTGATTACAAATATTTTCTGCAACTAATTGTGCATCTGTATCAATATTTTTAACTTCAACTATATTTAAATTTACTTCTTTATTTATCATTTTCGCAATTTCGTTTCTTAATGTTTCTGCATAATTTCCACCTTTTCCTATTACTAGACCTGGTTTTGCAGTAAATACATTTACTTTTACGAATTTTGCTGTTCTTTCTATTTCTATTTTAGAAATTCCGCTAACAAATAGTTTTTTCTTAACATATTCACGGATTTTGTGATCTTCTACTAAATAATCACTAAAGTTTTTAGAGTCAGCATACCATTTTGAATTCCAATCTTTGATAACACCTACTCTTAATCCATGTGGATGCATTTTTTGTCCCATGTTAATTTTCCTCCTTTACCACGATTGTTATATGGCATGTTCTTTTTCTAATTCTAACAGCTGAACCTTTTGCTGCTGGTCTAATTCTTTTTAGAGTTGGACCTTGATTTGCATAAATTTCGCTGACAATTAGATTTCCTCTATTCATACCATGATTATTTTCAGCATTTGCTATTGCTGATTTTAATAATTTTTCTAATATTTCAGATGATGCTTTTGGTGTAAATTTTACTATAGCTAAAGCTTCATCTACTTTTTTTCCTCTTATTAAGTCTGCAACTATTTTAACTTTTCTACTTGAAATTCTAGCATATCTTAAGATAGCTTTTGCTTCTAAAGTTGTAGTTTGCACTATTTCTTGCTCTGGCATTTTATTTCCTCCTTCTTTACTTAAGATGTGTTCCTTGGTTTTACAAGGTTAAGGGACACACCTTACCTTTTGGTCTGTCTTTAGGGACGATGTATGTCCCTTGTTTTTATTTATTTAACACCTGATTTTTTATCTCCTGCATGACCTTTAAATGTTCTTGTTGGAGCGAATTCTCCTAATTTATGTCCAATCATTTCTTCTGATATATAAATTGGAACATGTTTTCTTCCATCATGAACAGCTATTGTATGTCCAACCATTTGTGGATATATTGTAGATGCTCTTGACCAAGTTTTAAGAACTGATTTTTCACCTGTTTCATTCATAGCTTCTATTCTTTTTAATAATTTTTCTTGAACAAAAGGTGCTTTAGTTTTTCTATTCTCTGACATCTAAGTCTCCTCCCTTTCTTGATTTTTTATCTCTTTATTATTATGAATATCTAATTATCTTATTTTCTTCTCTTAACAATAAATTTATCAGATTTTTTATTTTTCTTTCTTGTCTTATATCCTAATGCTGGTTTACCCCAAGGAGTAAGTGGACCTGCGTGTCCTACTGGTGCTCTACCTTCACCACCACCATGAGGGTGATCTACTGGGTTCATAACAGAACCTCTAACTGTTGGTCTTATTCCCATATGTCTTGTTCTTCCTGCTTTACCAAGTTTTATGTTTGCATGTTCTGCATTTCCTATTGTTCCTATTGTTGCTCTACATCTTGCTAAAACTAATCTCATTTCTCCTGATGGAAGTCTTATATGTGCATATGTTCCTTCTTTAGCCATAAGTTGTGCTTCTCCACCAGCAGTTCTAACTAATTTTCCACCTTGACCTGGATTTAATTCTATATTATGAATCATAGTACCTACTGGTATATTTTCTATAGGAAGACAGTTTCCAACTTTTATATCAGAATTCGCACCTGATGTTACTGTATCACCATCTTTTAATCCAACTGGTGCTAATATGTAATTTAATGTTCCATCTTCATATTTTATTAATGCGATATTACTTGTACGGTTAGGATCATATTCTATTCCTATTACTGTAGCTGTCATATCATCTTTTTTACGTTTAAAATCAATTATTCTATATTTTTGTCTGTTTCCACCACCTTGGTGTCTAACTGTTATTCTACCATATGAATTTCTACCTGCATTTTTCTTCTTTTTAGCAAGTAAAGATTTTTCTGGTGATTTTTTTGTAATTTCATCAAAATCTGAAACTGTCATGTTTCTTCTTGATGGTGTATATGGTTTAAAATGTTTTACTCCCATTGCCTTTCACTCTCGGAGTTTTGAAAAACTTCGTCCTGCGTTGTCAAACTACATTCAAAATTTTTCGATGTACCTTTGTACTATCTCAAAATTTTTCATTTGTTTTCCTAGCATTACTCGTTTTTGAAATCTCCTCTCCTTTCTCTTTTTCTTTTATTTTTTGTGGAATTTTTCCTGCTCCACATAGCAGATATTTATTTATTTTCCGAGTTTTATCTCGATATTATATTTTTTTCTTACATACCCATATCGATTGAGTCTTTGTATTTTTTATCTACTTTAACTTCTTTTCCACCTTTTGTTAAATATGTTTTTTCGCTTGGTTTTGTATCTATTGTAACAATTGCTTTTTTCCAGTCTGGTCTTTTACCACTGTTTGCTCCAACTCTTTTTTCTTTTCCTTTTACTATAATTGTGTTTACATTTATTACTTTTACATCAAATAATTCTTCTACAGCTTTTGCTATTTGAACTTTTGTAGCTTTTTTTGCTACTTCGAATGTATACTTTCCTTCTGCTAAACCACTGCTACTTTTTTCTGTAATTATTGGTTTTATTATTATATCTTCTGCCATCATTTAAGCATACACCTCCTCTAAACTTTTAACAGCATCTACTGTAAGAACTAATTTATTGTATTTTAATAAATCATATACGTTTATTGTGTTTACTAAACTTGTTTTTGTTCCTTCTATGTTTCTTGCTGATTTTTGTACATTTTCATTTTTTTCTGGTAAAACTATTAATGTTTTTCCTTCTACTTTTAAGTTTGATAATGCACTTACCATATTTTTTGTTTTTATTTCTGCAAAATCAAATTTATCAACTATTACTAAGTTGTTTTCTAATACTTTAGAACTTAATACTGATTTTATAGCTAATCTTCTTTCTTTTTTATTTATAGTATATCTATAATCTCTTGGTTTTGGTCCTAATGCTATACCACCTTTAAACCATTGTGGTGATCTTATACTTCCTTGTCTTGCTCTACCTGTTCCTTTTTGTCTCCATGGTTTTCTTCCACCACCAGAAACTTCTGCTCTTGTTTTTGTGTTAGCTGTTCCTTGTCTTTGGTTAGCTAAGTAATTAACTAATGCCATATGAACTATTTTTTCATTTGGTTCAATACCAAAAACTGAATCATTTAATTCTATGTCGCTAACTTTTTTACCTTCTACATTGTATACATCTATTTTAGGCATTTTCTTTATCTCCTCTCATATATTTAACTTACATTATTTAGATTTAACTGAATTTCTTATTTTTAGTATTGCTCCTTTGTTTCCTGGAACGCTACCTTTTACTAAAATAACAT
>JAZSCD010000093.1:0-17845 GCA_045602745.1 Clostridia bacterium
TCTGTAAAGTTAAATTCTTCTTTGAATTTTTCTTTAAATATTTCAAATACAGCTGTAAGGGTTGCTTCATCATCTACACTTACATAAGATTCTTCATCACTATTTTCCTCTGAATCATCAACTTTAAGAATAACAACTTCACCGTCATCTTCTTCTCCGTCTTCTAGTACTGGTAATAATACTACAAATTCTTCTGATTCATATTCTATTAAATCTAAAAATTCAAATTGTACCTCATTACCATCCTCATCATTTAATATTATAACATTGTCTAATTCTTCCATTTCATTATTTTCAAAGTCCATTTTTTCTCTCCTTTCAATTTATTATAAAATTTTCTTTAAATATAACTATCATACTATTTTTATAACATATATAAATATATTTTGCAATACATATTAACTTTCTTTATTCATATATGTTTCTAATATATATACCGCAGCTATAGTATCAACTAATCCACGTTTCTTCTTTTTATCAATTTCTAAATAATTCATAGTTTTATGTGCTTGAACAGTAGTTAACCTTTCATCAACAGTAGTTATTTTTATTTTATTATACTTACATTTTAATTTATGAACAAACTTTTCTGTTATTTCTGCTCTTGTAGACTTGTCTCCATTCAACAATTTTGGCATTCCTACAACTATTGTTTCAATATCATATTCTTCCATGATTCTATCTAATCTACTCAATAACTTTTTGTCATTTCCATTATAAGTTATCGTTTCTAAGCCTTGTGCTGTTATTCTTAGTTCATCTGATATTGCTATTCCTACTCTAGTTTCCCCATAATCAATCCCCATTATTCGCATATTAACATTCTAATCCTATATAATTTTTTACCATTTTTTCTAACAATTCATCTCTTTCTATCATTCTTATTAAATTCCTAGCATTTTTATAACTTGTTATATATGTTGGATCTCCTGACAATATATATCCAACTATTTGATTTATTGGATTATATCCTTTTTCTCCTAGAGCTTGATAGACTTCTTTTAATATATCTTTTGGCTCTACATTTTCTTCCTTTTCGACTTTAAAATTCATAGTTTTATCGCTTATCATATATACCTCCTATATACAATTAATATTACTTTCATCTTTTTCACAATCATCTAAATATTCTTCAAGTTTTTTTGTAACTTCTTCTAATCCTGTTCCTTTATAGTAAGTTGCCATTACGAAATTAATTTTAGGAAAATATTCTTCTTGTTTTCTCTTTTTATTTTTACTTTCTTCTTGATTTTTAATTTCTATACTTTCAACTTCTTCTTTTATTGATTTAAGAAATATTTCTGTTTCATCTATATCTGTCCCAGAAAATGCTATTGCAAACTTTGGTCCCATATATCTTACAAATATATATTGAGAAGACATATTTCTTTTTACAATATTAGTTATCTTATTTATAATTTCTGTCCCTATATTTCTTCCAAACTTTTCATTTATATTTTCAATGTTAATTATATTAAGCATACATATTGTAGATTTATCATATTTATCTATTATTCTTTTCCCTTTTCCATATAAATATTCTGCAGAATTTAAGCCAGTGTTTTTATCAATTCTATAAATATTCTCTATTGTATTTTGATAAGCTACAGTCTTTAATACTCCTACTATATTTTCATTTATAATACTAAGAATACTTGTATCTGTATTGTCAAAAGCATGCATTTCATCACTTTCAATAATCCAATATCCAATGTACACATTATCTATATAAAGTGGAAAAAACATTGCAGACTTTGCTCTTCCCATTTCCATTTTTTGATAAACTAATTTTTCACCTAGACCATTTATAGTTACATATTTTGGAGTTGCTGTAATTACACTATCTTTAAACAATTCTTCTGTATGTAAATTTTTCATTGTGTTCCAATGTTTTTCATCTACATTAGTAGCTTTAATTACATATTCAGCTCCATTAAAAACTACAATCGTAGAATATTTTATTGCGAATTTTTCTATTAAAATATTATTAATTATTTCCAGCTTATTTTCAACTGAAGAGTCCCTTCCTATAGTGTCTAAAAACTCTTGCAATACATTTAGGTTTGATATTCTATCATTAATATTATTAAATGTTTTTATTTTTTTACCTACCGAAAGATTATATATAATTAGCAATATTATAATAAGCACTAATATTAGTATTACAATTAAATGTGGACTCAATTCTATCACCTCTTATTCTATTTACTGATATTTTCTTTTCATTTTATTTAAAGTATTATTCATTTCACTAGAAAAACTTTCTTTATATTTATTTCCTCTAGGTGAATATGCTGGCTTACTAATTAATGGATATATCATGTTTCCTAATTCATTTAATGAATTTATAAAAGCTTTTGTGTATCCATTTAGTGATATTGAACATGTTATTAAAGAATCCAAATATTTAATATAATTTGGCAATTCAAATGGTATTACACAATAATTTATTTTATCTTTATCAAATAGTTCCTTCATATATGTCATAGATGGATCGTTATATTTTGAAATTCCTCCAATCAAAGTTTTTATTGGTACACTTTTTATGTTTACACCTTTATTAATAACTATTTTTATTTTCTCTTGTTTTAATACTCCTTTTGATTGTAAATTTCTTAAAAATGCTGTAAGTGGTTGTATAGTTAGAACATCCATACTTTGCACTAAATATATTTCTTGTGCAGCCACAAACCAATCAGTAGGTGTATCAAAATCACAATCAATTAAAACAACTGAATATTTTTTAATAAGTGTCCCTAAAATAGAATCTATATCACTATAATCAGTATCGTCTTCTGGAACTAAAGTATATACATCTAAATTTTTATTTACTCTAATACCTTCATTAATACCACTTCTTAATTTGTATATACATTTTCTTGCAGTTTCCATTAATTGTTCTTCACTGTTTGTATATATATAATATGCATTTCTTGTTTTTGTCATATCCAGTATTGCTGTAGAAATTCCTCTTGATGCAAGTAAATGTGCTACATTATTTACTACAAATGATGTACCATTTTTAGTAGTTCCTACAAAACTTACTATTTTTTTATCTTTTGTAATTAATGTATTAAAATCAATCTTTGCTGGCTTATATTGTGTTTCTGCAATTTGTTTCACATCATTTGTATCGTTTATATTATTATTAAATAAATTTGTATTATCTTGTTTCTTTTCATCATTATAATCTTTAAATTCTTCGACATTAATAAAATTTATATCTTCTTTATCTTTTTTATCGTCATACTTTTCTTCAAAGTCAAACAAATCCATTTCTTCTTCATTTTCTTCATTGTTATTTTTTTCTGTTTCATTAAGATTGAATAAATCTATTTCTTCTTCATTGTTATTTTTTTCTGTTTCATTAAGATTAAATAAATCTATTTCTTCTTCATCGTTATTTCTTTCTATTTCATTAAAATTGAATAAATCTATTTCTTCTACTTCCTCTACAACAGGATTCTTCCTTGGTCTACCTCTTCCTCTTTTTGGTTTTGAATCCGTTATTTCTTCCTCTACAACAGAATTTTTTCTTGGTCTACCTCTTCCTCTTTTTTGTGTTTCTTCAATTTCCTCTGTTTCATTTATTTCCAATTCATTATATTCATTTTTTTGTATTATATGTTCTCCAACTTTTGGTTTCTCCTGCTTTATAAGTTTTTTTACATTTGATGTATTAACTCCTGATGGTATTATAATCGGTTTTGTTGTGTGTGTATTTTTAAATTCATTTTCAATATTTTTAATATTAATTGCCTTTTTGTTTGTTTCTTCTTTATGTTTTAAATTGTATTGATTATAATTTATTTCTTGTTTACCTGTATACTCAACCAATTCTTGATATTTAGGAGATTTTTCTTCTAACACAGCCTTTACTCCTATAGGTAAATAACGAATTATAATTTTTAACTGATTATCTGTATATTGAGAAACTATATTGTTAAAACTATCTACATACTTTTCCTCATTTTTCCCTAATCTTTTATAATGCGCTAGAATATTTTGCACTTCTACTTCACTAACATTGTCTTCATTTTCTAATTGATAATTTTTATTTTCGGCTTCTATTTTATAATATAATTTTGCATCATTTTTTAATCTAGGTTTATTTATCAATTTACAAACTTCATCTATACTTCTATCCTGTCCTATTATTGCATTATATACACCTATATCAAATAATTTAACTAACATATCATCAGACTTTGATCTTCTATCTGTACAAATAAGTATAATCTCTGTATTATTACTTTGTTCTTTTGTAGCTTCATCACTTATGTTATTCAACTTGTCAAATAGCCATTTATCTATAGTATCATAATTATTATTAGCAAATGGTTCTAAGTCTTCACTTATAACCACTCTATCATAACTTTTATCCTTCTGTAATTCTTTCAAAATTGCATTAAAGTAATATACATTTTTATATGATAATATTTCCCTATATTCTTTTTGATATTTTTTAAAAATTGCATCAGAAATCTCATCATTATTAACTGCAAATAAAACTTTCATGCTTTTAACCCCTCCAACCTTTCACTACTATTGCAAATATAAGCGGTAAAACTTGACATATTACTAATATAGTTATAAATAATATTATTAGTCCAAATCCTTTTTGTTTCATATCTAATCTTCTTGTTCCTAATACATATTGATACAAAGCTCCTACTACAATACCTATAAAGCAAAGCGGTATACTATACCATCGAATTAAATTTAATACATACGCTGTCATACCATAGCTTTCAGAACCATAAGTTTTTGTATATTCATCAATATCAGTTTTCGTTTCATCTTTCATTTCCATTAATTCCTTAGTTGTATTTGTTTCTAAGATGTTTTTTTCTTCTACAGCCAGCACTGTTCCAAAAGATAATATTACAATCATTGTAATAACTATTGCAATACATAGTTTTTTCATTTATTTTTACCTCCCTAATAACTCTCACTTTTTTACTTATAATATCATACAATATTATTAAAAAAATATCAAGAAAATTATTCATTTTTTCTAATAAAAAAAGTACCTCTTAAGGTACTTTTTTATATATATTTTATTATTCTGCTGATTCTTCACTAACTTCAGCATCTGGAGCTTCATAAGCTTCTAATATAGCTGATTGAATTTTTTCTCTTGTTTCAGCATTAATTGGATGAGCTATATCTTTAAATTCTCCGTTTGGAGTTTTTCTACTTGGCATAGCTATGAATAATCCATTTTGACTTTCGATAACTTTTATGTCGTGGATTACGAATTCATTATCGAATGTTACAGAAGCAACAGCTTTCATTCTGTTTTCTGAATTCACTTTTCTTAAACGTACATCTGTTATTTGCATTTATGTGCACCGCCTTCCAATGTTTTTAATTTTATACATGTTTTATTATGTACAATTATATTATTCGTCAAAAAACTTTTTTTTCCTTCTTTATTTTACAAGTTTATTTTATTATTTTTATTCACATTTTTTAATGCTAAACATATTATATATAAATTATTAATTTTTTTACAAGCAAAGATTTGTATAAAAACGTTAAATGTTGTGTCTGTTTATTTTACAGGCAGGGATGGAACCCTGCCCGTACACATTATCAAATAAATTTAAAACCCCAAATTACAATTTAGTTATATTTTTCTTAAATTTATTGAATTTTTTACAATTTACATATATAATCTCTTACGGAATAGAAAGGTGTTGGACTAAAAATGATTGATTCAAATATTAATAATATAGAAAATTTAAAAAAATTTAAACATATACATATGATTGGAATCGGTGGAATAAGCATGAGTGGAATTGCAGAAATTCTTCATAACTTTGGAATACTTGTTACTGGTTCTGATTGCACAAGAAGTAGAATTACAGACAGACTATCTAGTAAAGGCATTTTCGTTTCTATTGGGCATGATACAAGTTTAGTTAAAAAAGCTGACCTTGTAATATATACAGCTGCAGTAAAACAAGATGATCCTGAAATTATAGAAGCAAGAAAAAATAATATAATAATTGTTGAAAGATGTGATTTTGTAGGTTATTTAACTCGAATATATAAAGACACTATTGGTATTTCAGGAACTCATGGAAAAACTACAACCACTTCTATGATTTCTTTATGTTTTTTAGAAGCAGGTCTTGATCCAACAATTCAAGTAGGTGCATTATTAAAAGAAATTAATGGAAATAACAAAGTTGGAAATAGTGATTATTTTATTTTAGAAGCTTGCGAATATGTAGAAAGTTTTTTAAAATTTAGTCCAAAATCCACAATAGTTTTAAATATTGACAATGACCATTTAGATTATTTTAAAAATATTGATAATATTAAAAAAGCTTTTGAAAAATATGTTGCTCTTCTTCCTTTTGATGGTTTATTAGTAGTAAATGCAGATGACAAAAACTGTTTAAATCTTCGTTCTAAAACTGAAGCAAAAACTGTAACTTTTGCTATAGATAATAATAAAGCAAATTTTATAGCTAGGAATATAACTTTCGATAATAATGGTTTTAGTAAATTTGATGTTTACCACAATAACACTTTTTATTCAGAATTCAGATTGTCTGTTCCAGGAATTCATAATGTACTTAATGCTTTGGCTTGTATATCACTTTGTTTTGAATATGGGCTTAACAAATACGATATAAAAACAGCTCTTTTAAAATTTACAGGTGCTAATCGTAGATTCGAACTTGTAGGTTCATATCAAAATATAAGTATATATGATGATTATGCTCATCATCCTAGTGAAATATTAGCAACCGCAAATGCTTTAAAAAACAAACATTATCGTCAATCTTGGGTTATTTTTCAGCCTCACACATATAGTAGAACAAAATTATTGTTAGATGATTTTGCAGAAGTCTTAACAAATTTTGATAATATTATTATTACAGACATATACGCCGCACGAGAACAAAATACTTATAATATCTCTTCTGAAAATCTAGTAAATAAAATTCATGTTTTAGGAAAATCAGCTATTTATATATCAGATTTTGATGATATATCAAGATATATAAGAGCACGTGCTTGTCCTAATGATATAATTTTAACAATTGGCGCAGGAACTATTACAGAACTTGGAAAGAAGATTTTAAAATAAAAAATAAAGACACACTATTTACAATTAATTATAACAATGCGGGCAGGGATGGAACCCTGCCCCTTCATTTTTTATTTTATAATATATATTGCAATTACTAATAAACCTATTACAACTCTATATATTGCAAATACTTTAAAACTACCTTTTTTCAAATATTCTAGTAAAAATTTTATAACAACTATTCCTACTACAAAACTAAATAAAACTCCCAATGCGAATGCTATTATTTCCGTTAAATTTGCTACCAAAAAGTATTCTATAAAATCTTTTAATTTAAATACTGTTGCAGCTAGCACAATTGGCGTAGATAACATAAAAGAATATTTTGCAACTGCTTCTCTTTTTATTCCTAAAGCTCTTCCTGTTGTCATAGTTATTCCTGAACGTGATACTCCTGGAACAAATGCGAAAGCTTGAGATATTCCTATTATAAAAGTTTGTTTAAAATTTAAATTTTCATACTCTGTTTCTTTTTTTGCAATTTTATCTATTATATAAAGCATTATTCCCATTATAATTAAAGCTATTGCAATAATAAGTGGTTGTGTCAAAATACTTTCAGCATATTTATCTAGTATAAATCCAATTATTCCTCCTGGAATAGTTGCTATTACTATGTACCAAAAAATTCTTCCTTCTGAAGAATTTTCTTTATGTATTATTTTTTTATATCCACCTTTTATCAGGTCTATCCAATCTTTAAAAAAGAATATACCTATTGCTAGCAATGTTCCAAAATGCAAAGCTATATCAAATGATTCTGGAATTTGCCAATTAAAAAACCATGGAATCAAAAATAAGTGCGCAGAACTAGATATCGGCAAAAGTTCTGTAAGTCCTTGAATTATTCCTAGTATAATTGATTGTAATATTGTCATTTTTATAATCTCCTTTTATTATAATTTTATGCTAAATTTTATATATGTTTTTTGTTAATATCTAATAATATATTATTTAAAAATTATTTTTTTATTCGTTCTTTACCTTTTAAATTTATTTTTCTTATTTTCTTTCTCATTTAATATCCTTGTCAAATTATAAGTATTGTCTAAATAATTTGAAATTTCCTTTTCTTTTTCAGATTCTTCTATTCCGTTTACTTCTTCTTTTGGTTTTGCAATTAATTGCTTTATTGGAAAAAACATTGGTTCATCTTTCGCAATTTCGTAATAACAAGTTGCATTTTCTATTGCTTTATTTAAGAATATAGTCGCTTTGTTTTTATTGTTTTTCATCATATAAATTTTTGCTAATTGATAATAAGACTTTGCCTCAACTTCTCCATCAATACTTTGCGTGAAATAGTTTTCTGCCGAATCTATATCTCTATACAAAAGAGCAATCTGTCCCAATCTATAATATGCATTATATAATCCAGGTTCGATATCTACTGTCTTTTTAAAACATTCTTTCGCTAAAGAAAATTCATTTATTCTACTATATGCAATTCCTAAATTATAATATAATTCTGCTTTATCTTTATTATATTTTATCGCTTGAGTATATATATTTGCTGCTTCTTTAAATTTTTCTTGTTCTAAAAGCAATTCTCCGTAGTATCTTATTTGCTTCATATAATTCTGGTTTTTTCTTTACTAAAGTAATAAGCATTTGTATTGCTTCAGATTTTTTCCCTAAATCGTTTAATAGTTGTGATATTTTAAAATACGAATTATAGTCATCTCCTTTAATATCTAATACTTTAACATACTCATCTATTGCCTTTCTCATTCCACCTTCTTTTTCATAAATCTCTGCTAGCATTGTATGCCCACTATAACTTTTATCATATTTTGATACTAATATACTTAAAAGTTCTTTTGCTTTTTTTCTCTTTCCTAATAGTAAAAGCATCTTACTTACACATACATATATTAACTCACTAAAATTTATCCCTCTACTTTCTATTGTTAAAACTATAATTGGAATAATTATACAAAACAAATAAACAATAATATTTAGTATTGTACTTCCATAAATATTAAATATTATTTGTATAAAATTTAAAAGTATACCTATAGCCTCACTTATTAATATAACTAAATATGTAGTGTCATTCTTTTTTATTAACTTAAAAATAAATAGATATCCAAAAAGCACGAATGATATAAGGCTAAATAATATTTTTTCAATCATATTTTTTCCCCTTATTTGCTAAATTTTTCATTATAATTATCTATTGCTTTTTTTATAATTTTTTCTGCTTCTTCTCTTCCTAAAACTTTTTCTACAACAGTTTGTTTTTCTTCTAATTGTTTATACACTTCAAAAAAATGCATAATTTCAGCTGATATATGATTTGGTAATTCATCTATATCTTTATATACATTTAAAAATGGATCCTTTTTAGCAACAGCTATAATTTTTTCATCGTTTTGCTCTGAATCTATCATTGTTATTACACCTATAGGATAACATTCAACTAATGTCATTGGATCTACATTTTCTTGGCATAATACTAAAACATCTAAAGGATCATTATCATCTGCATATGTTCTTGGAATAAATCCATAATTTGCAGGATAATGTGTTGCTGTATATAATACCCTATCAAGTCTTAGCATACCTGTTTCTTTATCTAATTCGTATTTATTCTTTCCACCTTTTGTAATCTCAATTACTGATATGAATTCGTCTTTTTTGATTCTTTCTTCACCAATATCATGCCATATGTTCATAAATATATTCCTCCTTCGAAAATGTCAAGCATTTATATTATTAGTTCCACCATTTACGTTATTAACTTTTAACACAATATATTTTAATCCATTTTTAAGAAAATGTCTAGGTTATGTTTTGTTTTATTAAAAAAATATTGAAGTGCAAACCATTTTAGAAATTTGCACCCCAACTATTGACGTTGAACCAAAAGTGAATAATGAATAATACAAAATAAAAGAATGTAGCTTTTGCTACATTCTTTTATTTTGGCTGGGGTGGGAGGATTCGAACCGCCGCATGCCAGAGTCAAAGTCTGGTGCCTTACCGCTTGGCTACACCCCAATATATTTTAATTTGGTTTGTGGGGTGGAAGATGGGACTTGAACCCACGGCCTCTGGTGCCACAAACCAGCGCTCTAACCAACTGAGCTACATCCACCATAAAAAGTACGTATTATATTTTAATTAATTTTTTATAGTTTGTCAATCCTTTTTTATAAAAAATAATAAATTTGCATAATTCATTTGTGAATGTTTTCATATTCTGTAGGGGGCGGCCTTGGTCAACCCCTAAAATCTTAAAAATTTTCATATATTCGGACAGAGCAAGCCCTGTCCCTACATTAATTATATAATGTTATTTAAATAAACGGGCGACTACTAGTCGCCGCCCCTACATTTTCTCTACTATTCTATTTTTTATTACTCTGCTCTTGCTAGAATAATAATTCTTGCCTTTGCATCATCTGTACATGTAGATAAAGTAACTTCTATTGCTCCATTTGTATTTCTATTATAAAAACTTGTATCTTGTTCTGTTGTTTCAAATTTTTCGTATATTTTATATGTAAGTTCTTTTCCTGTATTATCTTTTATTTTAAGCTTATCTCCTACAGACAATTTCTTATTATTTGAAAAAAATTGTCCATTTTTATAATTATGTCCTATTATTACTACGTTTCCTGGTTCATTTAGTTGTGCATTGCTAGGATATAATACTGCAACTGCAGTATTCAATGTTTCTGGCGTAACAGTATCTAATATTGGCTGTTTAACATTTGTCTTAGGTATCGTTATATATCCTAACATGACAAAATTTTGGTAATATTTCTTTTTCCTTGTTCCAGATGAAGGTTGTTGTTGCTCTGGATGTTCTGTAGATTCTACTTGTAAATTTTCATCTGTATCTTCCTGTGGCTCTTCTTGTTTTTCTTGTTCTTGTTCTTCTACTTCTTTATCAAACTCCTCAATTGCAGCTATATTTTTATTCTCTTTGCTTCGTGGATTTATAATGTAATTATATGTCAAAAAACCAACTCCTGCTAATATTGCTATAATTAAAATTACTAAAATTATTGTTAAAATAGTTCCGTATCTATTTGTAGACATTTAAAACACCTCCATCAATAATATCTTTATATTTATTATACCACATAATTCTATTTTTTTATAGCTCTACTCACAAATTTTTACTCCTAATTTTTTTCCACCTAATAAATGAAAATGTAAATGTTTTACTTCCTGACCTCCATCTTCTCCACAATTTACAATTACTCTAAAACCTTTCTCATCTATATTTTCTTGTTTTGCTATTTTATTTATTACTATATATATCTTACCTATTAAATTTTGATTTTCTTCGCACAAATGTGTTACTGATTCTATATGTTTTTTTGGTATTACTAAAATATGAATAGGTGCAACTGGATTTATATCTCTAAAGGCTAATATTTCGCTATCTTCATATACTATATTTGATGGTATTTCTTTATTTATTATTTTACAAAATATACAATCGTTCATTTTTTCTCCTTTATATTTTATTTAGAATATAAATTGTAATTGTATAGAAGTGTAAAGTGCGCGGTGGAAAGTGTGAAATTAAGGTAAAGCCTACCCCAAAAAACACACCTCTCGCATCACACCTATAAATTACAAATTACTGCTTGATTTTAAATTCTATTCAAGAATTGCTTTTATACGTCTTACTCCTGCTGATGAAGCTTCTTCTTTTTTTATTTTAAAATATCCTAATTCTTTTGTATTTGCCACATGAGGTCCTCCACACAATTCTATAGATATATCTCCAATCTTATATACTGTTACTGTATCTCCATATTTATCTATAAACATAGCTTCAGCTCCAATTTTTAAAGCTTCTTCTTTTTTCATTTCTATTTTTTCTACTGGTATTGCTTGCTCTATATATTCATTTACTAATTGTTCTGCTTTTTGTTTTTCTTCATCTGTCATTTTTGCGCCATGTGAAAAATCAAATCTCATTCTTTCAGCAGTAATATTACTTCCTTTTTGATGCACATGGTTACCTAAAACTTGTTTTAGTGCTGCATTTAAAAGATGTGTTGCTGTATGATATTTTGTTTCCATTTCTCCAGTACTAGCTAGTCCACCTTTAAATTTTTGTTCTGCTCCTGCTCTAGATTTTTCTTGATGTTCCTTAAATTTTTGTTTAAATCCATCTACATCTACTCTTAGTTTTTTCTCCATTGCTAATTCTTCTGTTAACTCTATAGGAAAACCAAAAGTATCGTATAACCTAAATGCAGTTTCTTTATTTACTAAGTCTCTATCTAAATTATTAACTACTTTCTCAAACTCTTTTAATCCTTTTTCTAAAGTTCTATTAAATTTGATTTTTTCATTTTTTAATGTTTCTAATATGTCATTTTTATTTTTTTCAAGTTCATTATAATATTTTGAATATTTATTAATTATTAAAGTCGCTAATTCTTGTTCCCAATCACTATTAATATCAATATTTAACTTTTTAGCATATCTTATCATTCTTCTTATTAATCTTCTTAATATATATCCTTGATCTGTATTAGATGGTTTTATTCCTGCGTTATCACCTGCAATCATTACAATTGCTCTTATGTGATCTGCAATAATTCTCATACTTCTAGTGTTATTTTTATCTCCATAAGATAAATTTGATATTTCTTCTATTCTTTCTATAATCTCTTTCCATACAGATGATTTGTAGTTATCTGTATATCCTTCTAATATTGCAGTTACTCTTTCAACACCTAGTCCTGTGTCTACATTTTTATTTTTTAATGGAGTAAATTTACCTCCTTCTTCATGATTATATTGCATGAAAACATTATTCCATATCTCAACCCAGTTTTCATTATCTGGATCAAATTTTTCTGGAACATCTTCTGTACTTCTCCAATAAAAAATTTCAGTATCTGGTCCACATGGTCCAAGAAGTTCCATATTAGGCCACCAATTATTTTCTTCTCCTAAAAAGGCAATTCTTTCTTCTTTTATACCTAAAGATTTCCAAATATCTGCTGATTCAGTATCTGCAGGAACAATTTCATTTCCTTTAAATACAGTTACAGCTAATTTTTCTACTGGTATATTTAAATATTTTGTTAAAAGTTCATAGCTCCAAGCTATTGATTCTTTTTTAAAATAATCTCCCAAAGACCAGTTTCCTAACATTTCAAAAAATGTATGATGTGTAGTATCTCCTATAGAATCTAAATCATTTGTTCTAAAACATTTTTGAACATCTGTAAGCCTTGTTCCTTCTGGATGTGTTTCACCTTTTAGGTATGGTACTAATGGTTGCATACCTGCTGTATTAAATAAACATGTTGGATCATTTTCTGGAATTATTGGTGCACTGGGTATTATTTTATGTCCTTTACTTTCAAAAAATTTTAAATATGTTTCTTTTAAATCTATTGTGTTCATTTATTTCCTCCTAAAATCTTTTACTGTATTATTATACAGATTTTTTGCAGTATTTACAAGTTTTTTCTTAAAAAAGGTAATGGGCTAAGATTAATCTTAGCCCTAGTTGGTTATTTGGCATAAATATCACAGTTTTCTGATTGCTGTCTATACCTATCATATTCTTCTTTTGATAAACCATATTGTATTTTTTGTTTTGCTTCTTTTTCAACCACTTTTTTTCCTATAATAGGCAGCATTATCCACACTATTATTATCGCAACTTCATAGGCAATCAAACATATTTTAGCTGCAGTAGTGTCTAAAAATATTATAGTAGCAACAAAACATAAAATAAAAAGAAGAAGAACTACAAAGTATAACAAAATTGCTTTTATTTTATACAATCCAATTTTCCGTGATTTATTTTTTGCCATAATCCCCACCTCCTCTACTAAAACAATAAATTTTTCATAAGATGTCGCATGTCATTTTTTAAAAATAGATTAGATAAAAATTTATCTGGAACAATTATACAAAATTTTTATGGTAATTGCAAACTATAAATTTAGAAGATTCAGGACAGCCCCATTTTGTCCCTGCTGTACAAAAGAGAGGCAGTCCCTAGAATCGTCATTTTTAATTTTTTTGTCAAATTTATGCATAATTTTTATATCAAAACAAATACTAAATTTAAATTCAAAGCAAAATAAAGGAGGGAAAATTTTGAAAGCAACTGGTGTAGTAAGAAGAATAGATGATTTAGGTAGAATTGTTATTCCTAAAGAAATAAGAAAGACTTTACGTATAAAAGAGGGTGATCCTTTAGAAATTTTTACAGATAAAGAAGGAGAAATCATTTTAAAAAAATACTCCCCTATAGGAGAACTTTCCGAATTTGCAACAGGCTATGCAGAAACTTTATCTAAAACAACTGGTCACATAGCATGCATTACAGATAAAGACTCTGTTATTGCTGTTTCTGGTGGATCTAAAAAAGAATTTTTGGAACAATCTTTAAGTCCAGAATTAGAAAAAGTAATGGAAAATAAAGAAGTATACACAAGTAAAGAAAATAATGAAATAGCTCTTCCAATTACTCAAAATGATAATAAAGAAAGAAGATATAATTCTCAAGTTATATATCCAATAATATCTGATGGAGATGTAATACGGAAGTGTTATTTTACTTTCTAAAGAACAAAACACTAAAATGGGAGATACAGAATTAAAAGTAGTTCAATCTGCAGCTGGATTTTTAAGTAGTCAAATGGATATTTAAACCAAAACACTCGTAACAATTTTTGAAATTTTTTCAAAAAAATTGCTACGAGTATTTTTTTGTTTTCTATTGACGTTATTTGTTATTAGCTATAAAATTAAAATATACAATAATTTAAATTTTAGGAGATACAAATGAAAGAAGAATTAGATTTTTATAATAAAACCAATCTCAAATCTTATAATTTAAACGAAACAATACGTTATCAATTAGGAATGCTTGATTCTTTAGATGCTTTTACAAGAAAACATTCTGAAAATGTCGCAAATATATCTTGCCGTTTATGCGAATATTTACATATGAATACCGCTTTTACAATTTATTGCACAACTTGTGCTTATTTACACGATATTGGTAAATTATTTATTCCACCAAAAATTTTACAAAAAAACGGTCCTTTAACAGATAAAGAATATGAAGTTATTAAAACTCATACCACTATTGGTTATAAAATGTGTATGGATGATCCAAAACTAAAACCATATTCAGCTGGTCCTAAATATCATCACGAAGCTTTAAACGGTTCCGGTTATCCCGAAGGCTTGTTTAAAAAAGATATACCTTTAGAAGGTCAAATAATACGAGTTGCTGATGAATTTGATGCTATTGTTAGCAAAAGACAATATAAAACCCACATTGGTATTACAGATACTTTAAAACTTTTAATTCAAGAAGCAAAACCAATTATTCCAAAATCAATTGCGCTGAAAAGTATGGAAGAAAATGCAAAAATAGGAAAAATAAATCCAAAAATAGTAAAAGCTCTTTGTAAGGTAGTTATAGATGATATTAATTATGAAATTAGCTGTATTTTTGAATATACTAAATATTTAGATAATCAAGTTAAACGATTAGAAAAAATTAATAATTATAATATAAAAAGAGAACAATCAAAAAAATCTCGAAAAAAAGAAATGTTTGCAGCTTATATGCAATCTATGTTTGAAAAAGGTGAAGATTTTAGAAATTATAAATATGTTCTTGAAGAATATAGAACAGCTTATTTAAAAAGAAAAGAAGTAATTGATAACTTATTTGATGAAATTAAAATAATAAAAAAGTTAAGAGTTTAATTCTCTTAACTTTTTTGATTTCTTTTATTTATATAAATTGTATGATGAAATTAATTGCAAACGTTGTAGGGGCAGATTCCATATCTGCCCGTGTAATTGGTGCATACATCGGGCGGAAATAGATTCCGCCCCTACAGATTATCAAATATTATCAAATAAATTTTGTCTCACAAATTACAATTTATTCTTTTGAAATTCCAAATATTCTGGAGACATATTTCTAAGTTTTTGCACTATTTCTACTAAATTATCTACTAAATAATCTACATCCTCTCTAGTATTTTCGTTTCCAAATGTTACTCTTAAAGCTCCTCTTGCATCCTCTTCTTTAAGACCTATTGCTAGAAGAACGTGGGAAGGATTAGTAGAATTTGTACTGCAAGCAGAACCACTAGATGCACATATTCCCTTCTTATCTAAATTTAGTAATAATTCTTCTCCATCTATAAATTTAAAAGATATATTACTATTTCCTGGCAATCTTTTTTCTCTATGTCCATTTATTTTTATATACGGTATTTTTTCTTCTATTTGTGATATATAATACTCTCTTAATTCTATCAATCTATTATTATACTTTTCTAAATCTATATAAGCTAATTCAATTGCCCTACCAAGCCCTACTATTCCTGTTACATTTTCAGTTCCAGCTCTTAAGTCTTTTTCCTGATGTCCTCCATCTTGTAATTTATTACAATGAATTCCTTTTTTTATATATAATGCTCCTACTCCTTTTGGCCCATAAAATTTGTGTGCTGATATTGATAATAAATCTATATTCATATTTCTCACATCTATTCTTATGTTGCCTACCGCCTGAACAGCATCTGTGTGAAAAAATACATTATGTCTTTTAGCAATTTCTCCTATTTCTTTTATTGGTTCTATTGTTCCTATTTCGTTATTTGCAAACATTATACTTATTAATATTGTTTTATCTGTTATAGCATTTTCTAATTCTTGTAAATTTATTAATCCATTTTTATCTACATTTAAATATGATATACAAAATCCTTCTTTTTCTAAACTTTTACAAGTATTTAAAATTGCAGGATGCTCTATTTTACTAGTTATTATATGATTCCCTTTATTTTTATAAGCATAAGATATACCTTTTATGGCTATATTGTCGCTTTCACTTCCACAACCTGTAAAATAAATTTCTTTTGGTTCACTATTAATTTCTACTGCTACTTTTTTTCTAGCATCTTCTATAATTCTTTTTGATTTTCTTCCTAAACTATATATAGAAGATGGGTTGCCATATTCTATGCTAAAATATGGTATCATTTCTTTTAACACTTCTTCTTTTACTGCAGTTGTAGCTGCATGATCAAAATATTTTATTTTTTGCATAATCTACTCCTTTATATATATTATGTGCTAATTATAAAAATATTTTCAAATAATAAAAAACTAAGGTTTTTTCTTCCTTAGTTTTTTCATACTATTCAATTTTGCGTCCATCTAGCTACTTTTATATTTTTATACCTATCTAATACGTCCATATATTTTTGATATTCTTCTTCCCATAATATATTAGGTACTTTATCAAATGCATTAAAAACTTTTTCAGCTTCTGATAAAAAAATTAATTGTTCTTGTGGTGTTAATTTTTCATATTTTTTTCCGAATCTATATAGTTTTTCTAGTATTTGATTTGCTTCTATAAAACTCCAAAAATCTTTTACTTTTATTCCTGCTAGTTTTATTTGTGCAACTGCAAATAAAACTAATGCAAATATTACAAATATTAATACATATATTAGTAGTAATATCATTTTTAGCACCTTCTTTTCATAAGTATGAATTGATTATAACATATTGTGGTAATTTTGGCAAATGTTATGGAATTAATTTTTCTAGTGTGCTATAATTGCTTTTATAAAAATAGATATTTTTTTTGTATTGAAGTGTGAAGTGCGAGGTGTGAAGTGTGAATTAAAGCAATGCCTACGAAGTCTATCCCTAAAAGCACACCTTACATATCCCACATCGCACCGCCAAATC